>JBKJXT010000338.1:0-4222 GCA_046716205.1 Actinomycetota bacterium | reverse complement strand
GTCCTACGCCGTCTCCGCCATCGCCGGTCACGGCGGACCGAAGCCGCGCGTCCACGACAGTGCGGTGTGCGATCTCGTGGACACGTCCACGCTCGAGGGGAACTGGACCCACGGCGACTACGTGAGCGCCGTCACTGATCCGGCGAAGAAGAAGGAAGCGGCCAAGAGCGACTGCGGCAAGCCCGACAAGGGCGCGCGCGGAGCGAAGGGCAAGGGCAAGGACAAGTCGAAGACGGCAGACGACGGCGACGCCGAGAAAGAGGCGCCTGAACCGAAGGTGAAGCCGACCAAGCCGGCCTCGCCCAAGCCGTCCCCGACGGCATCCAAGAGCGCGTCACCGGAGCCCAGCGAAAGCCCCGAGCCTTCGGAGTCTCCCGAGCCGTCGGAGTCCCCGACACTCGAAGGTGGCGCGGAGTAGGTCGTTCCATATAGCGAACACCGAGTTGACTTGCCGAACGCGCGCGTCGTCGGGACAATAGGAGAACTCGCACGCTAGGGGGTTCTCAGATGGAGTTCGGACTCTTCCTTCAAGGTCATGTTCCCAACCGCCGCGTTGCCAAGAACCCCGACTACGAGCACGTGTCTCTCATGAACGACGTCGCGCTCGCCCAACAGGCCGACCTCTCCGGGTTCAAGTACGTGTGGGTTTCCGAGCACCACTTCCTCGACGAGTACTCCCACACCTCCGCCTCGGAGATCTTCCTGTCCTACCTCGCGGGACTCACCGAGCGCATCCACCTCGGCTCGGCGATCTGGAACATCTCGCCGCCGGTGAATCATCCCGTGCGCGTGGCCGAGCGCGTCGCGATGATGGATCACCTGTCGCACGGCCGGTTCGAGTTCGGCATGGGCCGAGGTGCCGGCTCGCACGAGGTCACCGGGTTCGGCATCCCCTCGACGGGTGACACCAAGGCGATGTTCGATGAGGTCGTCAAAGAGTTCGCGAAGATGTGGCGCCAGTCCGAGTACTCCTTCGAAGGGGAGTCGTTCTCGGTTCCGCCGCGCAACATCCTGCCGAAGCCGTGGAAGAAGCCGCACCCGCCGATGTGGCAAGCCGCAGGCAACCCGCCGACCTTCGAGAAAGCGGCGCGCTCGGGCTTCGGCGTGATCGGGTTCAACTTCAGCGCAGCGAAGCACATGGCGCCGCTGATCGAGAGCTACAAGAACGCGATCGCCCAGGCCGAGCCCCTCGGTGACTACGTGAACGACAACGTGATGATCACCAACTCCGTGATCTGTCTCGAGGACGGCAAGCGCGCGCGGGAGGTCGCGGCCTCGATGGGGACCGGACGTTTGCAGTCGTTGGTATTCCGCTACCACGACACGTTCCCGAAGCCCCAGGGTGTTCCCGATTGGCCGGCCACGTTGCCCGATCCCGACCTCGAACAGGTCGAGTGGCGGATCAAGGAGGGCTATCTGCTGTGCGGGGATCCCGACGAGGTGCGTCAGCAGCTCAAGGCCTACGAGTCAGTCGGCGCGGACCAGATCGTGTTCGGCATGCCCGTGGACATGCCGATCGATGCGGCGCTGGAATCGATCAAGCTCTTCGGCGAAGAGGTGCTGCCGACCTTCGACCCTGACCCGGTGCATCGCACGACGAAGTTCCGCGACGCCGCAGCCGTAACCGCTTAGCCGGCGAGCAAGGCCACGATCGCAAGGACGGCGAACGCGCCTCCGACGTACAGCGACACCCGCGCCATCGCGTTGGTCGGGTACAGCGCCGGCGAAGAAACGACCGCGTACAGCAGCGCGCCGGCGCCGAGACCGGCCACCGCGGAGGCCCAGGCCGCATCACCGTCGATGAGCAGCCCGATCCCGCCTGCCATCAACAGCGCCGCCGTGAGGAACTCGGCGCGCACGTGTGCGCGCGCGATCTGCAGGTCCGCGATCAACCCAGCCAGACGCTTGGTCGCGATCACCCACGACCAGTAGCCGGCGATGCTCGCGCCGGCGCCGAGCTCGAACATCACGACGTACCACCGCGCGAGTGACATCTCTCAGGCGCGCGCGACCTTGAGGGCGGCCTCGAACCCCGGCAAGGAGCGCTCGACCATGTCGTCGTTCGCGGTGAGCGAGATGCGGAAGTACCCGGGCATCTCGAAGATCGTGCCGGGGCCCACGAAGACGTCGTGCTCGGCGAGCATGTCGGTGAACGCGCGGTCGTCGGGGATCGGACAGCGCACCATCATGTAGAAGGTCGATTGCGGCACCGTCACCTCGTAGCCCATCGCAGTGAGCGCGCCTGCCATCCGGTCGCGCCGCGCCTGCAGGCCGGACACCTCGATCGACAGCGTCTCGAGTTCGCCGACCGCGCGTTGAAGGGTCGTGTTCGCGAACTGCCAGCCGCCGATCACTTGGGAGAAGAACATCGCGTCGCGCAGGATCGCCCGGTCGGCCACGGTCGGCGGGATCGCGATGTAGCCGATCCGTTCTCCCGGCGCGAGCAGCTGCTTGCCGTAGGTGTACAGCACGAAGGTCTCGGGATAGACGACCGCCGGCGAGAGGAAGGCGTTCTCGTCGAACAGGATCCTCCGGTAGGACTCGTCCGACAGCAGCGTGATCGGCCGTCCGAAACGTTGGGAAGCCTCGGTGAGCACAGCGCTCAGGGCTTCTAACTGCTCGCGAGAGTAGATGCGACCGGTCGGGTTGTGCGGCGAGTTCACGATGATGGCCCGCGTGCGCGGCGTGATGGCCGACGCAACGGCTGCCGCGTCGAGGTCGAACAACGGAGGCTCCAGGCGTACCCGGACGGGCGTCGCACCGCCCAGCGCGATCATCGGCTCGTAGAAGAACCACGGGGGCGACAGGAAGATGACCTCGTCGCCTGGATCGACGATCGCGCGTAACGACACCGAGAGCGCGCCGAACGCGCCGGGGGTCAGGAAGATGTCTTCGGGCTCGAAGGCGATGCCGTGGCTCGCAGCGAGAGCCTCGGCCACCGGCTGCGCGGCGTGCGCTTCGTTCTGCTGGTACGCGAACCAGTCCTTGGTCTGGGGGGCCGCGTGACGTTGAAGCGCGTCGACCAGACCCGGCAACGGCATGTCGTGCGGATTGCCCAACACGAAGTTGCAGATCGTCGGATCGCTGGCACGTTGCGCGAAGGCGGAGTTGGCCAGGAAGTCCAGGAGATGCGACAGGCTGCCCTGCAGCTGGGTGATGAGCTTCGCGACGGGTTCCATGGCCCGAACCCTACGCCTCTGGCCGCGCGCCGAACACTGCCGCGGACACACGCTCGCGGTGGCGCGCTGCATCGCCCCAGGCGTTCGCCAGCGCGAAGCCCCGCGCCAGCCACAGATGGAGGTCGCATTCCTTGGTGTAGCCGATCGCGCCGTGGACCTGCAGCGACGCGCGCAACGCCACGACGGCGGCATCGCTCGCCGCCGCCTTGGCCATCGAGGCATCCCGGCTGCGCCCCTCGGCGCGCGTCGCGGTCGACCAGGCCGCGCGATACACCAGCGGGCGTGCGAACTCGATGTGCATGAGGGCGTCCGCCAGCAGGTGCTTGACCGCCTGGAACGACCCGATCGGGGCGCCGAACTGCCGGCGTTCGAGCGCGTAGCTCGCGGCCATCTCGATGGCGCGCGCGCCGATGCCGACGAGCTGTGCCGCCGCGTGCAGCGCGCCACGATCGAACGCGTCCGCGGCAGCGGCGGGATCATCGGTGAGCAGGGTTCCGTCGCTGGGTTCCCACGCCACGCTGGACAGACGGCGCGCTCCGTCCCAGGATCGCTGGGCGACCAGGGTCGCGGCCTGCGGCTCGACGGCGTGCAGTTCGCTCCCCCGCTGCAACAGCATCACGCTCGCGAGGTGGGCGTCGGCGACGAAGGTGCGATGCTCGATACCGACGGTGAGGATCGCATCGCCGGAAGCAGCGGCGGCGAGCCACCGCGATGACGGCGCGTGGTCGCGAAGGAGAGGGATCGCAACCGCAGTGTGCTCGAGCAGCGGTTCTGGCAGGCACGCGCGCCCGGCTTCCTCGCTGACGAGAACCAGATCGACGTCATCCATCCCAAGGCCCCCGGCGTCCGCGGGCGCCGTCATGCCCACGACGCCCAGTTCGGACAACGCGCGCCAGCGCTCAGGCGAGCGCCCGGTGGTGCTCTCCCACGCGGTGCGAACATCGGACGGCGTGCACTGCTTGTCCAGCACCTCTCGGACCGCCGACTGGAACGCGCGGTGCTGCTCGGTGAACGCGAACCTCATCGCGGAAGCCCGAGGACCC
>JBKJXT010000337.1:0-2682 GCA_046716205.1 Actinomycetota bacterium | reverse complement strand
AGGTCCTCGGGGACGTCGAGCACGATCGGGATCGGCCACAGCGTCCCGTCGGCCAGACGCATGTCGGCGCACACCGCCTCGTAGTCGGCACGGGCAAGGAAACCGCCCAGCGGCGAGAAGCCGCCGTTGAGCAGCAGCTCGAGGTCGCACAGCTGGCGGGGGGTGAGATCCCAGGACGGCCAGGCGCGCGAGGCGTCGAGGAGCTCGGCCCGACGCGGCGGCGGCGCCATCAGGTCGAGCAGGGTTCCGCCGTGCGCTTGGGTCGTCATGGAGGGCCTCCGGGCAGGTCGTTAGGGACTTCACGGTTTCCAACATATAAATAGGGGAAACCATGTCTTGTCAACCTGCAGCAGGGGCGGGTCAGGGGGCCGCGTCGCCGACGGTACCCAGGAGCTGCTCTGCCAGCTCCAGCAGGCGCGCGGGGCGGAACGGCTTGCTGACGACCGCGTCGGCGGAGACGCCGGCGTTCGGGTTGGCGGTCACAAGCATGATGGGGATGTTCGCCGTTGAGGGGTCTTCCCGCAGCCGCTCGATCAGGACCTTGCCGTCCATCACCGGCATCATCAGGTCGGTCACGACCAGATCGGGCTTGTTGTTGACGATCCGGTCCAGAGCGTCCTGGCCGTGGATGGCCTCGATCACCTCGTAGCCGGCCCCGCTGAACACGACGCGGAACAGGAACAACGCATCGGGCTCGTCGTCGACGCACAGGACACGGGGCATCAATGCAGACGTCCCGCGAACCGCCACGCCTTCGCGTTGCGGATCGTCGAGCCGGAAGCTCCGCGTATCCCCTCGAGGCGGGCGGCGGTGGTCCAGGGTGAGTCCCCGTCCGCGGCGGCCGCTCTGGTGGCGTCGTCGATGGCCAGCAGGATGATCGCGCGCCGGACCGCTTCGGCCTCGACCTCGGTCGGCGACCCGTGAACGATGGAGAGCTCGATCCCTTGCACGGAGGCGATGCTACCGGTTGATCTGAGATGTCGCGCCCTGCAACTGTCCTATAACGGGATGTTTCCATGCTTGCGCGGCGCGAGCGTTTCCCGCTTGGTCACGAGCATCTCGAGCGCGTTGATCAGGCGCGGCCGCGTATCGCGCGGATCGATCACGTCGTCGATGTAGCCGCGCTCGGCTGCGATGTAGGGATTCACGAAAGCTTCGACGTAGTCGGCGACCAGCTCGGCGCGCAGCGCCACCGGGTCCTGCGCCTTCGCCAGCTCTTTGCGATGGATCAGGTTCACGGCCGGCTCGGAGCCCATCACCGCGAACTCCGCGGTCGGCCACGCTTACGCGACGTCGGCCCGGATCGACTTGGAGTTCATGACGACGTAGGCGCCGCCGTAGGCCTTGCGCGTGATGAGCTGGATCCGTGGCACGGTCGCCTCGCAGAAGGCGAACAGCAGCTTCGCGCCGCGACGGATGATGCCGCCCCACTCCTGCTGGGTTCCGGGCAGGAACCCGGGGACGTCGACGAACACGACCAAGGGGATGTTGAAGGCATCGCAGAAGCGAACGAAACGCGCGCCCTTCTCGCTGGATTCCATGTCGAGCACCCCGGCGAGGTGCATCGGCTGGTTACCGACGATGCCCACCGTGCGCCCGTTGAGGCGTGCGAAGCCGATCAGCAGGTTCTGCGCGAAGTGGGGGAAGATCTCGAACAGCTCGGCGTCGTCGACGACGTGCTTCACGAGGGTGCGCATGTCGTAGGGCCGGTTGGGCTCGTCGGGCATCAGCGTGATGAGTTCCTCGGAGCGGCGGTCGGGAGGATCCTGGGTCGGGAACAGGGGCGGGTCTTCCATGTTGTTGGCCGGCAGGAACGAGATCAGGTAGCGCACCATCTTCAAGCAGTGCTCGTCGTCGTCGGCGACGAAGTGCGCGATGCCGGACTTGGAGGCGTGCGTCATCGCGCCGCCCAACTCTTCGAGGCTGACCTCCTCGCCGGTGACGGTCTTGATGACCTCTGGTCCGGTGATCGCCATGTGCGCGGTCTCTTTAACCATGAAGACGAAGTCGGTCATCGCCGGGGAATACACCGCGCCACCGGCGCACGGGCCCATGATCACGCTGATCTGTGGGATCACGCCCGAGGAGCGAACGTTGCGGTCGAAGATGTATCCGTAGCTCGCGAGCGAGACGACGCCCTCCTGGATGCGCGCACCGCCGGAGTCGTTGAGCCCGATCACCGGCGCGCCGGTCTGCGCCGCGAGATCCATGACCTTGCAGATCTTCTCGCTCATCACCTCGCCCAGCGAGCCGCCGAACACCGCGAAGTCCTGACTGAACACGAAGACCTTGCGACCGTCGATCGTGCCCCAGCCGGTGATGACGGCGTCGCCGTAGGGACGGTTGTTCTCGATGCCGAAGCCGGCGGAGCGGTGACGAACGAACAGGTCGGTCTCCACGAACGAGCCGGGGTCCAGCAGGATCTCGATCCGTTCGCGGGCGGTGAGCTTGCCGCGCTCGTGCTGACGCTTGACCGCTTCTTCGGACGCGGCGTGCAGCGCCTGCTCGCGACGTTTGGCGAGGGTCTCGGTTCGCTCGGCGACGGTGTGTGCGGGAGGCTTGGGCGCGCCTTCGCGCGACGGGACGGGCTTATCGCCGGCCGCGTCACCCGCGGCGAGGGCTGCTTCATCGAGTTTGCTCTTCTTTGGCGGCATGGCGGCGAATCCTAACAGCGGGCTATAC
>JBKJXT010000336.1:0-6101 GCA_046716205.1 Actinomycetota bacterium | reverse complement strand
CAGTCGATCGCGTTCGAGATCGTCGGCGGCCTGAAGATCACCGAGGCCGGCAACGAGGACAACGTGTTCCTCGACATGGCCGGTGGCTACTACATGCGCTTCAGCCCCACCCGTTTCGAGCTGTTCGTGACCGCGTCCGGCAGCGTGCTCAACACGCTCGAGGGCCGCGCGATCGGGCTCTTGATCGTCGATCTCAACACCAGCGGCCCCGGCATCCCCGGCGTCGCCGGCCTGCTGCGCCTTGAGATCTCCGCCGAGGTCGGCGGCGGCGGGATGTCCAACCTGGAGAACATCTTCAGCTTCAGTGGCCGCGTCCAGGTGATGCTCAACACGACCTTCCGCCAGCAGGTCTTCGACGTCCCCGAGTCCTTCCTGTCGGTCCTGCCCGAGGACTTCCCGACCCAGGTCATCATCTTCAAGTCGCGGCCGAACCTGCAGGGCACGGCGCAGGATCCGCTCGCCGATCCCGGCGGCGAGGCCTACGCGTCCGCGCTCATCGAGGGCACGGTCCGGCTGTTCGACGCGATCTCGCTGACCGGCTTCCTGAGCTTCACCGCCAGCATCGACTCGCAGGGTCATCCGACCGTGCGCATCGCCGGCGCGGTCAGCACGACGATCCAGCACCTCGGCTCGTTGTCGGGCTCGCTCGACCTGACGTTCTTCACCGACTACGACCCGAACAACCAGTTCAGCGCGATCAACCCAGGTATCGCCGGGCGCGCGACGCTGGCGCTGCAGGCCGGCGGCATCATCCCCGGCGTCTCGATCCAGGGCGCGGTGTTGTTGGAGATCAACCTCTTCCTGCAGTCGACCAACGCGATCACGCTGTCGACCTTCCAGACCCGCGGTGAGACCTGCGCGCCCGGCAGCGGCGTGGCCTGTCAGTCGGGCAACCCGATGCTTCTGGCGACCAACCCGGACGGCAGTCTGCGCATCGCGAACGTCACGATCCAGAACGGCTTCCGCGTCGTCATCCAAGGCAAGCTCACCGTCGCATCGATCCTCGAGATCGAAGGCAAGTTCACGCTGACGTTCCAGCGGGATCCATTCGTGATCGAGGTGACCGTCGAAGGCTCGATCAAGATGGGTCCGTTGGGCCGCATCACGCTCAACGCCGGCCTGCGGATCGACGGGGATGGGCTCGTGCTGCGCTTGCAAGCGGACGCAAGTGCGAACCTGCTCGGCGGCTTCGGCACGGACATCGGCCTGAGCTTCAGCGCGGGGATCTTGCTCGAGCTGAACACCGCATCGACCACCAAGCAGCTCGGCGGCCAGCCCGTGCCGTCCGGCTTCAAGCTGACGATCACCGGCTCCGTGGACTTCCTTGGGCTTGCGACCGCATCCGGCACCGTCACGGTCGCGATCCAGAACGGGAACTTCACCATGGAGTTCGACGTGACCCTGTCGCTGCTCGGCGCGCTCAACGTCACCGCGCGAGGTGGAGCAGGCATCTACGGCGATGCCAACCCAGGTATCGCCTTGGTCCTCGACATCTCCATCAACCTGAGCATCCTCGATTCGATCCTCAAGATCGAGGCCAGCGGTCAGCTCCAGGTGAACACCTCATCGGTCGCGCGCACCCTGGGAGGGGTGACGGTCGGCGCCGAGTCGTTCCGCCTCGCGCTGCAGGGCCGCGTCATCTTCCTCGAGGTGCTCAAGATCAACACCGGCTTCGTCATCCAGGTCGGCGGCGGTCAGACGACCATCAACCAGGGGCTCGACTCCGAGAAGACGATTACCCTGAACCCGGGGGAATGGATCTTCGGGTTCAACGCCGGCCTCGACTTCTTTGGGATCGCGCAGCTGTCCGCGAATGGGTGGTTCACGTCGTTCGGAACCTTCCACTTCTTCCTCAACGGCAGCTTCGGGCTCGGTACAGACAGCTTCGGTCTGCGTGGTTCGATCACCCTCGAGATCGAGCTCGACAAGGACGCCCTCGACATCTACCACTTCAGCCTCTCCGGCTCGGCGAGTCTCAAGCTCAAGGCCTTCGGCTTCACGTTCGCCGGCGTCACGATCTCGATCAGCGTCTCGGTCCAGGGTGCCGGACGCCAGCCGCTGATCATCGCGGCCGAGGCAGAGCTCGAGTTCCTGTTCTTCTCGGTGTCGGTCGACATGGAGTTCACCGTCGGCTACGTCGAGCTGCCCAAGCCTGTGTACCTCGCCGGCGATCACAACGGTGATCATCGGTTGTGGACGGACAAGTTCAACGAGGGCGGCTCCGGTGACCTCTATCTGAATATGGGGAGCCGGAACACCATCCGAGGGATCGGTGACGGCGAGGCCAACGAGCTGTACTTCATCGAGCACGTCTCCGGCGACGCTTCCAGCGGTGAGACGATCAAGGTCATCTTCAGCGGTCGCGAGAAGATCTACACCGGCGTCAAGCGCATCTTCGCCGACGGTGGTCTCGGGCAGGACATGATCATCGTCAGGGAAGGCGTGCAGGTGCCGGTGTTCTTCGACGGTGGCGCCGGCAACGACGTGCTGATCTACCTGGGCACCGGTCACGCGACCCTCGACGGGGGCGCGGACCACGACTACATCGAGACGGGGACCGCGAGCGCCGGCGCCACGTTGACCGGCGGAACCGGCGACGACTTCATCCGTCACAACGGAACCGGCGCCGCGGTCATCAACGGTGGCAGCGGCAACGACCAGCTCTTCGGCAACGGCGCTGCCGACACCATCAACGGTGACGGGAACAACGACGAGATCTCGGGCCGCGGCGGCAACGACCTGATCAACGGTGGCGACGGCGACGACGTGATCCGCTACACCTTCGCCAACGGCACCCACCGCGAGGTCACCGGTGGTTCCGGCCGCGACTTCCTGCTGATCACCGGCTCGAGCGCCGCGGACGTGTTCGACGTCTCCGACCCCAACACGTCGAGCAGCGCCGGCGCCGACGTGCTGGTCAAGCGGATGTCCAACGCGACCAGCTCGGCGACCGAGCAGGGCAGGATCACCGCGAACACGGTCGAGGGCCTCGTGGTCGACCTCCGCGCGGGCGCCGACACGATCACGATCCACAACATGGTCCCCACGGACCTCGAGCACGTCACCATCGACACCGGCAAGATCGTCACCGACACGGGCACGCTGCAGAACGTGACCACCGCCGGCGGAAGCGTGATCGAGGTGCCGGTCTTCACCACGGCGAACGACAACGCGGCCGACCGGATCTTCATCGAGGGCACGACCGGCGCCGATACGTTCACGATCAGCTCGCAGAACGAGGTCAACGGCGCGATGACCGACGTGCGCGTGGTGCTGCCGGCCTTCGGTGACTACTTCATCCTCGGCTCGGTGCGCAGCGAGGGCGACGCCGTGCAGGTCGACGCGAAGGCCGGGAACGACGTGCTCGACGCCTCGCCGCTGGGCGACCCCGACCCGAACGCCGGGGCGACCTTCCCCGACCTGATCAAGGTCTCGTTGGTCGGCGGCGACGACAACGACCGCCTCGTGGGCTCGCCGTACAACGACACCCTGAACAGCGGCAGCGGCAACGACATCGTGACCGGCGGGCTCGGCTTGGACACGTTCTTCGACGCCGGCGGCATCGACAAGCTCGTCGAGACCCAGGACGTCGACATGTCGCTGTTCAATGACACGTTCGTGACGGGTGTCTTGCTCGGCTTCGGATCGCAGCCCTTCGCGAACTCCAACTTCGCGAGCGAAGACAAGCTGATCGAGCGGATGAAGGGCGACGCCGACGACAACAAGGACAACGACCTCGACGGCATCATCGACGAGAGCGCGTTCAACAACGTCGACGACGACGGTGACGGCCAGGTCGACGAGGCAGACGAGGGCGACGAGGACGACCCGTCGTTCCGCAACTTCGCCGACGGCGACCGGTACCAGGCCGGCGCGATCGTCGAGGATCTGAAGAACATCTTCGAGTCCGCCGAGCTGACCGGTGGCACGTCCAACAACACCATCGTCGTCAACGACTCCGACAACCGGATCTTCATCGGCTCGTCGCCGCGGACCGTCACGCCGTGGCAGGGTCGCGTGCTGCTGGACAACCGCGGCAACGAGGAAGACCAGTTCCCCGAGCACTACGTGATCACGATCAACCTCGGCAACGCGGCGCGCGTGGACATCGGCGACACCGGCGGCGGCTCGGGTGTCGACCGGCTCGTGGTGTTCGGCACCAACCAGGCATACAACATCCGCCTCAACGCCGCCGGCAGCGGCGCGTTCCGGGTCGGCTTCGTCGAGGCGCGCGAGATCTCAACGACGCGGGTCACCTTCCGCAACGTCGAGCGCGCCGAGGTCTACCTGCTCGGCGGTTCGGACCGCGTCCTGTCCGACGACACGGCGGTCGTCACGGTCGTGGACATGGGCGGCGGCGACGACGAGATCATCATCGGCACCGTTCCGCTCATCAACGACAAGGGCAACCGCACGCTCGAGAACCCCGACGGGGTCCCGGTGGCCGACACCCAGAACATGACGAACGGCAACAGCGCAACGCTGTTCGTGCTCGGCGACGGCCAGAACGACCGGTTCGAGGTCAATCACAACCGCGGCAAGCTCTACCTGCACGGTGGCGCGGGCAACGACCGCTTCCTCCTCAAGACGTTCCTGGTCCTGAAGGAGAACCCGGACGCCCCCGAGGAGATCACCAACATCTCGAACCTGTTCGGTGGGACCGGCTCGAACCGCTACGACTATCTCGAGAACGCGCCGGTCTTCATCAACGGCGGTTTGGGCATCGACACGATCGTCGTGGTCGGGACGCCGATCGGCGACGTGTTCGTGGTGACCGACCACTACATCGCCGGCGCAGGCCGCTTCGTGACGTTCACCAACGTCGAGGCGGTCGAGGTCGACGGCGCCGGTGGCCCAGACAGCATCTACATCCTGAGCACCGGCGACGAGTTCGAGACCTTGATCAATGGCGGCTCGGGCGACGACACGATCCACATCGGGGGCGACCACCCGACGCTGGTGTTCGACCCGCCGCCGTTCACCTACATCCCGCCGCCGTTCGTGATCCCGCTGCCGCCGGTGCTTGAGTACGACACCTACGAGGTGACGCTCTCCAACTACCGGATCACCATGACGGTGGAGGAGTGGGTCGCGCGTGGCGGAACCGTCGACCTGCTCGGCTGGTTCGCCGCCGGCGGTGGGCTGCTGTCGAGCACGCCCGAGGTGGCCGCCTCGCTCATCGATGACATCGCGGCGTCCCGTCAGGCCTCATGGCGCAAGGTCAATCCGAACGTGACCGTCACAGCGTCGATCCCCGAGGGCGCCCCGCTACCGACCGCGCGCCCGGAGATGGACTTCTTCCTCTGGTTCCTGTTCGACCGTGAGATCCAGGTCCTGATCCCGCAGGTCACGCTGACCTACAACATCGGCAAGTGGGTGCCGCAGTCCAAGCTCGTGACCCCGCCGCCGGTCGAGGTCGATCCCGTGCCGTTCGCCTTCAAGGACGACCGGAGCCTCGACGGCTCGAAGATCCAGGGCCGCCTGACCATCCGCGGGGGCGACCAGTTCGAGGACGCAGGCGACCGCGTGATCTACCACAACCAGGAGGGCGCAGCCGGAGCCGGGCAGCTCATCGAGCGCGTCCTCGACCGCAAGGTCCAGGTCGGCGAGGACGAGGACGGGAACCCGATCTTCCGTACCGACGTTGACCCCGACGACCCCGGTCAGGTCCTGCGCGACACGTTCGTGAGCCTCGAGGGCGCGGGGCTCGGCATCAACGCGACCACCGGCCAGGTGGGCGCCGACACCAACCGCTACTACGGCGTCGAGATGGCGGGCCTGGAGCATCTCGAGCTGCGCCTCAACGACGGCGCCGACACCTTCAGAGTCGTGCAAACGCCGGAAGGCCTCGGGCTCACGATCTGGGCCAGCGGCGGCAACGACCAGGTCACGATCCAGAGCATCGGCGGTCCGACGCGCATCGCCGGCGGGCAGGGCAGCGACGTCGTCACCGTGCAGCGCGTGATGGACGGCTTCGACAACGACCGCGACGGCGAGATAGACGAGGCCGACGAGATCGATCTGGCGGGCATCCTCTAGCTGCTGACAGTCGACGGGTCCAACTATCTGGTCGAGCGGGTCGACCCGGTCTTCGACAACGA
>JBKJXT010000335.1:0-4236 GCA_046716205.1 Actinomycetota bacterium | reverse complement strand
GTCCTACTGGGGGTCATGGCCGGAGGCGCGACCGCTGCGGCGGTGGGCGCGCGCCGAACGGCCACCGCGTACGAGCGTTTCACGAAGGCGTATCCCGCTTACGACGTGACGGTGAGTGCGCCGTCCGATCCGACCGCGTTCGCGAAGATAGCCAAGCTCCCACAGGTGCAGTCCGTCGCGCGCGGCGCGCTTTTCACCGGGACGGTCCAGACCGCGGACGGCCTCGAGCTGGCGTTCCCCGACGTGTTCTTCCTCGCCGAGCACCGGCGTCCCACCGATCGCCGAACGTTCAAGATCGTCACGGGCCGTGCATCGAACGTGGCCGTCGTAGACGAGGTGATGGCGAACTACGCGATGGCCGAGCGGCTCGGTCTCGAGGTCGGCGACCGGATCACGGTGACGCTCGACGGGGAAGAGGCTCGCTCGGATCCTCTGCGACTCGTCATGGTCGGGACCACGGCGAGTGTCGGGCTGTTCGAGAGCGCCACCGGCGGCGGCTTCCCCAACGTGTTCGTATTCACGCCCGCCTTCCGTGAGCGCTACGAGCGGTTCACGTTCGGCGGCGGGAGCGACGACAACCTCGCGGTGATGTTGAAGAACGGCGAGCGGGACGCAGATGCGTTCGAGCGCGCACTCGTCGACGCCAAGATCGAGACGGATGGCCCACCGAACCGCGCCTCGAGTCACATCCCGGGGGTCCGAGCCCTCTTGAACGTGCCCGTGATCGCCTTGTGGCTGTTGTGCGTGTTCATCGGCGTTACCACCCTGGCGGTCTTCTCTCAGCTCCTTGGCCGCGAGACCTGGAACGCATCTTCCGAGCACCCCGCGCTGCGCTCCGTCGGGATGTCTCGACCTCAGATCGCCGGGGTCGCGATGATCCGCGCGGGCATCGTCGTCGGGGCGGGCGCGCTGCTGTCGATCGGCGTCGCCATCCTGCTCTCACCGTTGACGCCGGTCGGCCTGGCGCGCATCGCCGAGCCGGAACCCGGGTTCACCTTCGCGGTGGGCATCCTCGCCGCCGGCGCGTTCGTGACCTTCGTGGTGCTCAACCTCGCGGCGCTGATACCTGCCTACGCGGCGAGTCGTCCTCGCGAAGACGGGCGTACCTCCGGAACCCTCGTGGCCGACAAGATCGCGCGCCTTGCGGTCGCGCCTACCTTCCAGAACGGTGTGAGGTTCGCGTTACATGCGGGTCGCGGCGCTCGCGCGGTGCCGGTGCGAACAGCGGCGCTCGGCACGACGATCGCGGTCGCGGCGCTGGCTGCCGCCTTGACGTTTGCGGGAAGCCTGGCGCATCTCATCGCGACGCCGCGCCTGTCTGGCTACACCTACGACGCCGGCGCGGTTCCGGCCGCATTCGACCCGGAGTCGTTCGCGAGACTGATGGACAGCATCGAAGCATCGACCCGCGCGCGGTTCCCGGGGGAACCTACATGGCGATCGACCGTGTTCTCCGTCGCCGATGTCGAGGGGGTCGAGGTGAGCGCGCATGTCTCGGATGGCCCCGAGCCTTCGATCATCACCGGCCGGCCGCCGAGCAGTCCAGAAGACGTCGTTGTCGATCGTCGGACGTTACGGACGGCGGGCAAGGAGGTAGGCGACCGCGTGACGGTTACGCACCGCGGCGATCAAGGTGAGCGAGGCGCGAGCGCCGAGTTCACCGTCGTCGGAACGTTCGCGGTGCCCCGGATCGCCTTCCAGGGTCTCAATCCAGGACAGGGGCTCGCGTTGACGCCGGCCGGTTTGCGGCGCATCGATCCGGACGGCGACTACGGCGAAGCCGTCTACATCAAGTTCCCGCCGGCGATGACGTTCAACGACGGGCTGAAGGCGTTCCGCGAGGCGGTCGGTGAGGACGCGTTCGCGGTGCTCTCGCGCCAGCAATCGGCGGCGGTCGGCAACGTGGCGCGCATCTCGTCCTTGCCGATCGTGCTCGCGGCGACGATGGGCCTCCTCGGACTCGCCACGCTGGTGCATGCCCTCACGACGACGATCCGGCGCCGCCGTCGCGATCTCGCGATCCTCAAGACGATCGGCTTCGTCGGCCACCAGATCCGCGCGACGGTCGCGTGGCAGTCCACGACACTGGTCGTGGTCGCACTGGCGCTCGGCCTTCCGGCCGGCGTCGCAGCCGGGCGATGGAGTTGGGGCCGGTTCGCCGAGGAGCTCCAAGTCGTGCCGGTCCCGGTGGTCTCGCTGACCGCGATCGCGGCTGTGGTCGTGGGCGCGATCGTCGTTGCCAACCTCATCGCGGCGGTACCGGCGCGCGCCGCAGCACGAACGGAGGCGGCCGTGGTGTTGAGGAGCGAATGATGGGGGTAGTGCTACCACCCTCGCCCGCATCCGGACCGGTTGGTAGGAAAAGGGCATCATGGCAGTCATGCTGAAAGGCGTTGAAACGCCGGTGAACCACCATGCCGAAGAGGTCGTCAGGGACCGCTCGGCGCTGGCGTGGCTGACCGCCATCGCCGCGATCGCGCTCACCGGCTGGAGCCTCACGCTGACGACGCATCGCAGCGACGGCATGGTGATGCGGGCAGCGCTGATCGTCGCGTGGGCTGTCGCCGGTGCCGTGCTCGTGCGGCGTGCTCGAGGCCCGATGGGGTGGCAGGTACTCGGCTTCGCCGGTGCCGCCGCTCTCTGGGCCTGGGGCTCGTCGATCGACACGCATCCCGGCGCGACGTCCAGCGTGACCGGATCCCTGGTGACCATCGCCGAGATCGTGCGGCCGTTGGCCTACGGGCTGCTGCCGGCCATCGCACTGCACATCATGCTGGGCATGCCCGATGGCGCGCTGGCTACCCGTCAACGCCGCACCGTTGCCACCGTCGGGTACGGCGTTGCGCTGGCGGCCGGTGTCTTGATGCTCGTGCAGTCCCAGCAGCGGGCCTGGCCGGTGATCGCGCTTATCCCCGTCGTGGCGCTCGCAGGCGGTATCGGCTCCACGATGCGATACCGCAAATCGCGCGGTCTTCCCCGCCAGCGGATGCAGTGGTTCGGATGGTCGATCACGGTTGCGGCAACGCTGCTCGTGCTGGCCGGTGCGACCCGCCTGTTGGTGAGCTGGCCGGACAACATGCTTGCCACCGCTGCGGTCGCCACCGTCGCGATCCCCCTGGCGTTGGCGCTCGCGTCTTCGGCGAGACTGGTCGGTCGCATCGACCGCTTGCTCGCGGGGACCGTGGCGGTCGGAGGTCTCACCGGGGTCGTCGTGCTGACCTACCTATTGATCGTGCTCGGGCTTGGCCGCGTCCCCAGCGAGCGCGAACGGACCTTGCTGTTGCTGTCGATGGTCGCCGCGGTGATCGCTGCGCTGCTGTACATCCCGACGCGCGACCGGCTGATCACGCTGGCGAACAAGATCGTCTACGGCGAGCGGCACGCGCCCGACGAAGTGCTCCGTACGTTCGGCTCTCGCATGTCTCGCGCGATCCCGATGGACGAGCTGTTGCTGCAGATGGCCGAGTCTTTGCGCAAGACCTTCGCACTGGACATGGTCGAGGTATGGACCGGCAGCGATGGAGCCCTCAAGCGCACCGTCAGCGAGCCCGACCGAGGCATGAAGGTGTTGAGCGTCGGCGAGAAGGAGCGTGCGGTCGTGTCACGCGCCGGCGTAAGCGGCAATGCGTGGGCGAAGATCTGGCTGCCGGAGCTGCTGGGCGGACGCGAGAGTTCGCTTCTGCGCGTCGCGCCCATCGCGCACCAGGGTGATCTGCTGGGACTGATCACGCTCGAGCGTCGCACGTCCGACGAGCCCTTCACCGAGGAGAACGACCGGGTACTCACCGAGCTCGCCCGCCAGGTCGGACTCGCGCTGCACAACACCCAGCTCGACAACGCGTTGCAGGCGACGCTCGACGAAGTGCGGCGTCAGGCCGAAGACCTGCGCGCCTCGCGCCAGCGCATCGTCGCCTCCGCCGATGCGGCGCGACGCAAGCTCGAGCGGGATCTGCACGACGGGGCCCAACAGCATCTGGTGGCCTTGAAGGTGAAGCTCGGACTCGTTCGCCAGCTCCAGGAAGCGGATCCGGCGAACGCCGGGATGATGCTCGGACAGATGCAGTCAGACATCGACGAAGCGGTGCAGGCGCTGCGAGACCTGTCACACGGGATCTACCCGAAGGTCTTGGCCGACCGCGGGCTCGTGCCGGCCCTGGAGAGTGCGGCGATGAAGGCTGCGCTGCCGACGGTGGTCGAGCCCGAAGGCGAGATCAGCCGCCACGATCAGGAGTTGGA
>JBKJXT010000334.1:0-4506 GCA_046716205.1 Actinomycetota bacterium | reverse complement strand
TCGTTCGGATTGATCGAGCCCGACTAGCCCGGAGGATCGAGTGGACGAGCACGGAGCCGACGTCACAACGTCCGAACTGACTGCAGAGCCCATCAAGCTCGTCATCGTGGATGACCACGCCCTGTTCCGTCGCGGGCTGATGATGGTGCTCCAGCAGGAAGAGGACATCGAGATGGTCGGCGAGGCCGGGGATGGGACCGAGGCGGTCAAGATCGTGACCGAGGCCATGCCCGATGTCGTGCTCATGGACGTCAAGATGCCCCGCGGCGGCGGGATCGAGGCGACGGCGCAGATCAAGTCGCTGGCGCCGCACACCAAGATCATCATGCTCACGATCTCCGACGAGGAGGTCGACCTCTACGACGCGATCAAGGCAGGGGCGAGCGGCTATCTCCTCAAGGAGATCCCGATCGAAGAGGTCCCGTCGGCGATCCGCGCGGTCCACGCCGGTCAGTCGATGATCAGCCCTTCGATGGCATCGAAGCTCCTCACCGAGTTCGCCACGATCGTCAAGAAGTCCGACGAGAAGCCGGCCGCCGCCACGCCGCGCCTCACCGATCGCGAGATGGAGGTCCTGCGGCTGGTCGCCAAAGGTCGCAACAACCGCGACATCGCCAAGGAGCTGTTCATCAGCGAGAACACGGTGAAGAACCACATCCGCAACATCTTGGAGAAGCTGCACCTGCACTCCCGGATGCAAGCGGTCGTCTACGCGGTACGCGAGAAGCTGCTCGAGATCGAGTAGGGCTGCAGGAACCACTCCCCGGGGTGTCGAAGGCCCCCGTATGAGAGCCAAACTCGCATCGCTCGTTGCCGCGCTCGCGGTATGCCTCACGCTGCTGCCCGCACGCGCGGACGTGAACACGTTCTTCGCGCCGGTTGAGCTGCTGTGCCGCAACATCGGCGCCGGGGGGAACTGCGCGCAGAACACCGAGCCCGACGTCAAGGTCGCGCCCGATGGGCGCGCGTACGTCTCGGCGATCATCGGCGTGCCCGGCGGGACGAACTTCTGGCGTCGCGCCCCGGGCGAGAGCATCTATCGCTGGGCTGGGATGCCGGAGTACGTGGCGCGCCTCACCGACCGAGGCATCGCGCCCGGCGGCGGGGACACGGCGGTCGCGATCGCACCTGTGCGCAACGAGGCGGGCAACCACAACGTGTACGTCGCGTCGCTGTACGCCGCCGGCGTCACCGTTGCGACGTCGAAGGACAACGGCACGACCTGGTCGATCAACGTCATCAGCGCGCCGATCACCGCCGACCGGCAATGGCTCGTCGCCGACGGCGCATCGACGGTGTGGCTCGCCTACCAGGACTTCGCGCGCGGCGGCGTCCCGGTCGTTACGCGCTCCGACGACGCAGGGTTCACCTTCGGCGCGCCGATCAATGCATACGACCCGGAGTACAAGCCGGTCGGGGCGCTGTATCGCTCCCGCTTCGGCTCGCTGACGCTCGACCCCGTCTCCGGAAACCTCTACTGGCCCTTCGCCGGCCCCGCCGACCTCTTCGAAGCCGCGCAGGGCGCGGTGCCGCAGAATCCGGCGGGCATCACGCGCCACGTCGTCTACATGAACGTGTCCAAGGATGGCGGACTGAGCTGGGACACGGTGACGGTGCGCGCCGAACCGCCGACCACGCGCGTCGACGCGGTCTTCCCGTGGATGAGCGTCGACGCCGCCGGCACGCTGTACGTGGTGTGGTCGGACACGAAGGCCGTGTGGCTCGTTCACTCCAAGAACCAGGGCACGAGCTGGAGCCTTCCACGGCAGGTCTCCGACGCGCCGGTCGCCTCGACCGTGTTGCCGGCGATCATCGGCGGGCGCGCCGACACCGTGGACATCGCCTTCATCGGCACCGACTCGACCAACCTCGACGACGTGGAGTCGCGCTGGCACGTCTACTTCGTGCAATCGACGAACGCGACGGCGACCGACGCGAGCTTCACGCAGGTCGATGCGAGCGGCGGACCGATCCATGTCGGCAGCGTGTGCCTGCGCGGCCTCGGCTGCAACCTCCCCGCGCCGGCCGGCAGTCCCGGCGACCGCGCCCTGGCCGAGATCGTGACCATCGCGCTGGATGCCGACGGGATGGCGATCATCTCGAGCCCATACGACTACTTGAACGGGCGGCCGAAGGGCTCCACGCAGTCGGTGATGCTCAAGCAGTCCGGCGGCGTGCGCGCCGTGGACTCCGACCTACCCATCATCGGCATCACCAAAGAGCCCAAGTAGCCCAGACGCTGTCAACCATCCGGCCCTCCTCGCCGGTATAAGGGGGCATGAACGCTGTCGCCGATGTGGTGAGGGGAGTGCCGATCCGGGTGTTCGGACCGTCACGAGACCGTCTGGATGAGATCGGCGCCTGGTTCGAGGCCGAATATCCGTCGCTGCTGCGCTTCGCCTACTTCGTCAGCGGCGACCGTGCCCAGGCCGAGGACCTCGTGCAGGACGCGTTCGTGAAGATCTACCGGGCCGGGGGCAGGCCCTCGCAGCTTGGCATCAAGACCTACGCGCGCACGACGATCCTGAACCTCTCTCGGTCCTCGTTCCGTCGCCGTTCGACAGAGCAGCGCGTGCACCCCCAGCCGAGCAGCGTCGAGGGTCCCGACCTCGGCGCGCGCGACGAGGTATGGCGCGCGCTGATGAAGCTCTCGCCGCGCCAGCGCGCCTGTGTCGCGCTGCGCTTCTACGAAGACATGAAGGAACGCGAGATCGCCGAGGCGCTCGGGCTGAGCATCGGCGCAGTCAAGAAGCACACCGACCGCGCACTGACCAAGCTGCGCGAGATGCTCGGGAGGGAGCTATGAGCCTCGAGCGCGACATCAAGGAGACATTCGCGATGCACGCAGGAGACGTACGCGAGAACCCGGATGCGCTCGCCGAGGTGACCACGAAGGTGACGCGCGCGCACCGGCGGCGGGTGACGCTGGTGGGTGCGGCGGGGATCGCGATGCTCGCCGCCGCCGTGATCGCGGTGCCGAAGCTCGTCGCCAACGAGCGGCGGGGCTTCGCCACCACCGATCCGACGCCGTCTTCCACGATCACCACCACGGAATTCGAGACCTTCCGCAACGAACGGGACGCCTACCAGACGATCGTTCCCCGGTCCTGGCGCGCCGGGGGGTTCGAGGGGTCGGTTGAGTTCATCCCGCCCGGGCAGGTCGGGCTCACCGCCGGGGATCAGACGTTCGCGGTCGAGGCGATGCTCCTGATCGGCCAACGCTACGACGACGACGAGGTGGGCGACCTCTCGTTCCAAGACACCGACCGCTTCGCGCTGAAGTCCGGCGGCGGCGACCGCAAAGCGGTGCGCGCCGAGAAGATCGAGGGGGAGGCCGCGCATACCCTCGTCTACCGGATCGACTGGACCTCGGAGGTATGCCCGCATGACGAGTGCGAGTCCGCGACGCTGCGGGTGGTGGCGTTCGGATCGACGGCGGAGCTGTGGTCGCAGTACCGGGAGCTGGGCGAGTCGGTCGCGCATGAGGTGACGGTGTTGCAGGAGCCTGCCCTTCCGGGCGGGGTCACCACGTTGCACGGAACCGTCGAGGACGCCATACCATTCGATGTCGCCACCAGCGCGCTGGTCCGCTTCATGGACGCGCGTGTCGAGGGCGGCGGCGCCGAGGAGTACATGACGGCGCAGGCCAAGCGTGGATCCGACGAGGGACTGTACGGCGAAGGTGACGACGGCTGGCAGTCCTACGAGGTCCTCCAGCGCGAGGGCGCCGACGCGAGCTCCTTCGAGTACACCGTACGTCTGCGGACCGGTGGTGGAACGAATGGGCAGACGACCGTGGACGAGACGATCGGCGTCGGCCGCGACGACGGCACCTTCAAGATCCGGTTCCGTGACCCTGTGTCCAGCACGGTCGTGACGCCGTAGTGTGGCCGGATAGGTGCCAGGGTCGGTCCCGCCTGCGATAATGACCGACCTATGGCCTCCCCCCTTCAGAAAGTCCTTCGCCTCGGCGAGGGCCGCCGCCTCCGCGAGGCGATGCGGCTCGCCGGACAGGTGAACCAGTTCGAGCCCGAGATGGAGGCGCGCTCCGACGCAGAGATGCGCGCCCTCACCGACATCTTCCGGGCGCGCGTGGTCGAGGGGGAGTCCCTCGACGACATCCTCCCGGAGGCCTTCGCGACCGTCCGGGAAGCTGCGAAACGCACGCTCGGGCAGCGCCACTACGACGTCCAGCTGATCGGCGGGGCCGCGCTCCACTTCGGCTGGATCGCCGAGATGAAGACCGGTGAGGGCAAGACCCTCGTGTCCACGCTCCCGGCCTACCTCAACGGCCTCGGCGGGAAGGGCACGCACCTCATCACGGTGAACGAGTACCTCGCTCGACGCGACTCCGAGTGGATGGGTCGCTTGCACCGCTGGCTCGGCCTGGACGTCGGGCTCATCGTTCCCGGCGACGACGGTCCGGAGCACAAGCGAGCCCAGTACGCGGCCGACATCACCTACGGCACGAACAACGAGTTCGGCTTCGACTACCTCCGCGACAAC
>JBKJXT010000333.1:0-2848 GCA_046716205.1 Actinomycetota bacterium | reverse complement strand
GGTCACGAACCGCGACGACGGAGTTTCTCGTGCAGCTCCTCTGCAGAGACGCCGGTCGCACCCTCTCGCTTGAATGCCTCGAGCCGGCGCGACAGTTCTGCTTCCTGGTCTTCCGTGAGCGGGATGGCCTCGCGACCATCATCGTCGAGGCTCTCCCATAGTTCTTCGATGAGGGCGAGCCGTTCCGTATCGGTCAGGTCATCGAGGTTGATCGCGCGCTTCGCCATGGATCCAGTATGGCAGGCACACTGCGAGTCGAACAGTGCGACGAAGGGGCCGATAGTCTCGAATCCCCCTCCGAGCGCGGTCGGCCAGTCAGAAGATCAGCCTGCCGATCGGTGTGAGCTTGAGATCTCGGCGCGAGCCGTTTCTTCGCCGAGCGCCTTGAAGATGATCTCGCTGCCGCGAAGTACGTAGCGAGCCCCCTCGCCAGGGCCACGAACGATCGCGGTCCGTCCACTCCCCTCTAGCCATCCGAGAGGTGCTCGACACCGGAGCGAACTTCGGCGACTACATCACCGAGCAGAAGGGACTCACTGTTCGCGAGCGAAGACTATCGTTGCCTTCGCCACACTCCGATGATCGGGTCTCTCTAGTTGGCTGCCACCTTGCGCACGCGGGCGTTACCGGTGTCCGAGATGAACAGGTTGCCGGACGAGTCTAGCGGATGCGGTTGTTATACATGTCAGCGATGAACAGGTTGCCGGACGTGTCTACAGCGACGCCAGTTGCTTCGTAGAGCATCGCGTTCGTCGCCGGGCCGCCGTCGCCGGAGAAGCCACGTGTGCCATTGCCTGCAACGGTGGTGATCGTGCCCGAGGCGTCCACCTTGCGGATGCGGTGGTTGTAGGTGTCCGCGATGAACAGGTTGCCGGACGTGTCTACAGCGACGCCAACTGGAGAGACGAGGCTCGCGTTCGTGGCCGGACCGCCGTCGCCCGACAAGCCACCGCCGGCGACGGTTGAGATATCTCCCTGCGCGGCCCATGCGGTCTGCGCAAGGAGCGCGCCCGAAGCGATCGTCGCCAGGAGCAGGCGCATCGCCCTTCCTCTAGTTCTCTGACCCATGACTGTTGCTCCTCTCCAGGATCTGTCTAGTTTCGACGCCGAAATGGGAAAATCCTGCCCCCTCTCTGCCGATGAAGCCTGAGACACCGTAGACAGCAAACGGGCGCGCCAAAGCGGCTCCGGCGGGACTCAAAGGGATCGGGCCCGCAGCCAGCCACCCGGGCACGTACTCAGGCATCTGCGCTCTTCCGGCCGTCGCGTGCCGGCGGCGTCTAGAGCGGACCTTTCGTGGAGCTGCGGGAGGTGAGCGGACTCGAACCGCGTCGGGGTCGAGATTACGCTAGCGACGTTTGGAACTCTGCCGATGCCGAGGGTTCAAGGAAGCTCGACTTCCAGGCGCCGGCCGACGGCGGAGGCGATCGCTTTCAGATCCTCTTCGTCCGAACTGACCACCGTGTCGCGCCGGCGCAAGGCTCCTTCAACCACGCAGGCATCGACGACGTCTGCGACGCTCGCACGGCCGGCCAAGGCTCCGACCGCGCGGGCCTGTTCGTCGGCCAGAGCTTCGACTTCTGACCCGACGAGCAACCGGGCCAGGCGGGCTTGCCGTGGGCTTCCGCGCCATGCCTGCGCGACGACAGGCGCGGGCACAACCGGTATCTCCCGCATCACGAGGAGCGCGCGATGCCTCGCCCACATGCGCCGTTCGCCTCGCTCCGCTGCGACGAGCGCCCCGGTGTCGTACGTGACTCCCATTACGCGGTTCTGCTCCGGCCCGGCCTCGTCCGCTTGCCGCGCCGAACCACGGACTCGGCCCATTCGGCGGCCTCGGCGAGTTCCTCGGGGCTGAATCGTCCATGCTCGCGTTCGAACTCCGCCACCGCCGCGAGGCCTGCGCGGATCGTGAACTCCTTGCGCGCAGCCTGCATAAGCCACCCGCTGTAGGTCATCCCGGCCTTGCTCGCCGCCGACTCGATCTTGGAGTCCAGGTCGGGCGGAACCGAGATCGAACGCTTCTTCCTCGTCCCCATGCCCGAATGGTAGCACAGCGGTAGGACAGGCTCGAGGTGTTCGGCCGCTTCGCGCGTATAGAGGTCACCGGTTCGAACGACGTCACTCACACGTATGGCGTTGGCCTGCGTTGACGGCGGTGGCGTCGCCGCCGGAATAATCCGCCGCCCACCGTAACCCGTTCGAGCCGGGGCGGTCGGCGCCGGCGCCTGCGAGAAGCTCCGCCACCTGGTCCGGTGGGCAAGTTCCGCTTAGGGCAGCCGAACCGTGACCGACGTCTGGGTCGACGATCTCGGGGCGTGACGCCGGCTCGCCAGCCTCGTGCTCGCCCTGGTGAGAGCACGGCCCGCAGGATACCGCGAGACTGGCGTCGAAGTGGCCGGGAGGCGAATCGGGAGGTAGGTATGTCACGGAAACGAGGAAAGCTCGCAGGCGACCAGATCGCGGAGGCGATGCGCGCCACTGCAGCGTCGCCGCTGGCGCGCGCACGCAGCGGCGGCACGGATCCGCAGTCTCTCGCAGAGTTCCTCGCGTACGACATCCCGTTTCGCACCGAGCCGGCCGTGAACGTCGTCTTCCCGCCGGAGGCGCGGGCCGATGGCTAAGCGCATAAGCAGACGCGAGGCGCTTCGTGCGACCGCGATGGGCGCTGCCGGCGCGTGGATCGGTGGGCAGAGCATCGCTGAACTGCTGCACAACATCCCCGCAGCGGTGGGTGCGCCGCTTCCGCTGTCGGCGGCGGCCGTTCCATCGACGCTCGACGATCTCGCGTACCTCACCATCGCCGAAGCGTCCGCGTTGATCCGCGATCGTGAGATCACCCCGGTCG
>JBKJXT010000332.1:0-32678 GCA_046716205.1 Actinomycetota bacterium | reverse complement strand
GGAGAGAACAGCGTTGCGGTTTCGATGCTGCCGCGGCGCGCCGTGATGACGCCGGCAGATGTCGCGACCGGCGCGGCGGCGCTCGCGAGGCCGGACGCGAAGACCACTCGCTGAGAATCGTCGTAGATCGCGAAACCTACCTGTCGTTGATCCGACGGAACGACATCCCCCGCTAGCCGGGATACATCGATCGCGACGATCGTTGCTCCGATCGGGGTGCAGACCGCATCGTTCGAGCACACCGGTCCCGCCACCGCCAGCATGAGCGATCCCCGCACGGTGATGAATCCCCCTTGCTTCGCCCCTCCCTGCGAACTCAGCAAGCGCTTCACAAGGTCGTCGTGAGCCCACGGTGAGCCCTTGCCGGCTGACGGCCGATCGCCGACGTTGGCGCGCGAGTACTCGACCAGACCGACCCCACGGGAGTTCGTGACGACGGCGAGATTCAGATCCGGCTTCAACGCTGTGACGGAGCGGAGAAGACCCGCGACCTGAGCGGCGTCGGCGCGACGGATTGCCTCTCGCATCCCCTCGAGGTTCGAAGCGAAACTCGAGGCCTCCAGCAGGTACAACTCGCGGTCACGGATCGACGATCGCGCGTCGAGCGCTCGACGGGAGAGATCCTTGTCGAGTTCGGACTGCGCTCGCGCGGAAAGATCATGGACGATCACGAACAACCCGAATCCGCCGAAGATCAGCATCAGCGTGAGGAACGGAACGAGCAACTTCCAGAACAAGGGCAGGTTCCGAAACCTCGGGATCCTGCCGCTCATATCCCGCGGGCCACCCGGTAGACGAACACTTGTTCGTGATTGGTGGTATCTCCACCGAGATCCGGAGAAGATGAGAGCACGGCGATGGTGCGGCCGTCGTCGGATATCCCCGTGACCAATCCCCACGCCGGTTGACCCGCACGCGACGCAGTGATAGCCAGGTCGGCGCCCGCGAGGCGGTCGTGGACGTACCCGAAATGGCAAGTGTTGGCGGAGCCATCGGTATCGGCGCACTGGGGCTGGTCCCCCGACGGTACGTTGAACGTCACGTATCGGCCGTCGCGCGAGATCGACGGATAATGCACGACCTGCGCGTTGCTCGGCGATGACGTGATCCGCGTTGTGGTTCCGGTCGCACGATCGCGCACGAACGTGTCGGCGGCTTCATTATCGTCACCGGGGACGAGGTTGGGGGCGCGGGAATCGAAAACGACGAAGCGCCCATCCGCCGAGATCGTTCGCTGACGTGCCCTGAACCCTTGGCGTCCCGACTCCCCCTTTCCTTCGACCCCTTCGGAGGACACCGACACCCTCTCGACCATCCCCGTGACCCGATCACGTACGAACGTGTCCCACGTGAGGTTCAGGTCGCCCGGGACCAGATCGACCGCGTCCGAACGGAACACGACGTAGCGTCCGTCGGCCGACATCGACGGGCTCAGATCGGGTTCGGTGCTGTGGTTGTTGGGGGTCGTGGCCCTCTGGGTCGTGGGTGTCGGTTGCTTGCCTTCCGACGTGACCGACTGCTGCTCAAATCTCTTGGTGCGGCGATCGTAGACATAGACGTCGAAAGCGCGGTTGATGTCATCCGGTGCCAGCGCCTCCGCCGTCTGGAAACTCACGTACCTGCCGTCGTCGGAAAGGGTTATGCGATCCCAGCCCTCCGCTTCGGCGTTCTGGGGACCGACGTGGTCGAGCACGGAGCCCGAAGGGATACGTTCGACGAGCCCGGTTCGGGTGTCCTTCACGAAGCGGCGAAAGGTCTGCCCCTCCAGGTCCGACGGGTGGTCGCCAAGGTTCGTCGCCAGAGATTCGAAGCCGACGTAGCGCCCGTCCTGCGTGATGTAGGGCATGAAGCTGCTTTCATTGGCGGGAGTCCCGGTAGACGATGCGGAAACCAACCGCGTCGTTCCTCGCGCGATGTCGCGCAGATAGATCTGGAAGCACGCGCCGACGGGGTACGCGTTGCTCCCGAGACTGCAACGTCCCCCGGCTCCGGGAACGATGTTCAGTGCGTTAGAAGCGAACACGATATATCTGCCGTCGCCCGATGCCATGGGCGCCCAAGAATCGTCGTTCCCAGGATCGCCCGCATCCGACACCGATGCCATCTGGAACGTCCCGCGGGGGTCGAGACTGAAGACAAGCTTTCCTCCCCCGAGTGGCGAGGAGATCTGGAAGTAGTACGTCCGCCCCGCCGTCGCGGCGAAACTCACCAGGGCGCTTCCGTTCGCATCGGTGTCGCACTGCGGGCGCCGCAACCCATCGGGGAACATCTCGAAGACTCCGAGGGTCACGGCGTGGTCGGTTCCGAACGTGTACCCGAGCAACCCGATGTTGGCGGCGGCCGTGTAGCGGTACCACACGGTTCCTCCCTCCGCGACGCAGTCCGCGGGATCACCGTTGCGCGTCGCTGCCGCGTCGCTGGTGTGCGCGGTGAACGGCACTCGCGTGATCGGATACGCATCGCGCATCTGGTCGTTGGTCAGCGTGTGCGTGGTCACCGTGCGGTGGTCGATGATCGAGCCCGGACTCGTCGGCGGATCCCTCCCAACGAGCGTGGCTGGGACCGATCGTGAGACCTCACCGAGTTGCTGGTCGATGAAACCGTCACGGAGCCGAGTGAAGTTCAACCCGGATCGCGCCGCGTAGTCGAAGCCAAGATCGGCCGGCAAGTTGACCGCGCGAGGGGCTGATCGCACGACGAGCCCCAGGCTCACCGACGCAAACACAACCCCGAGGGCGAGACCCAACCCGACCGGTACAGCGAGCACGCGGTTGCGGTACCGACCCAGCGACCCCGTTCGCCCGGACAGGCGACGCACGCCGATGGTCCGAGTTCCCCCATTGTTCATGTCCAGATTATGCGGCAAGCACCGAGTAGCCGTCCTCCGAGCCAGCACGAACCCCGGTCCTTCGGTTAGACCGGAGAGGCACGCCGATCACAGTGGTCTGCCCGGGAAAGATCTCAGCGGTCGTCCCCGAAGACAAGGCTGCGTCTGGACCTCATCGTAGGAGTGACATCTTCGAAGGGAGTCCAGATGGATCGGATCGTGCTTTCAACCGTGATCGCTATCGAGGGGGCGGCCATGGAAGGGATCCGAAGGTCAGAACTGTTCGAGCGATCGCTGAGCTTGCCGCCTGTCAGGCACTGCGCGCGCGCGCGTTTACGCAGTGGGAAGGTCCGAGGTAAGCCCCAGGTCGAAAGAGGATTAGCTAAATCGCGGAGAACCTACCGGTAGGAGGGGAATGCAATGCGAAAGATGCTCACATTCAGCGCGCTCGCGCTGTCGGTCATGCTCGTGGCTTCATCGTCGCAGGCTGCCCAGAATGAATACGTCAAAACCTACACCGGCGGCCCGGCGGCGATCAGTTTTATCGCCTCCCCCCCGCCCCCGGTGGGGACTCCCCTCGGCGACTTCGGCGGCGCCACGTTCTCCAACACCGATGGCCTCCCGGTGTCGGTCACCTTCGCTGACGCGACCGGCGGCATCGCCGCCTGGACCGTAGCGCAGGACCTCAACGCAAACCTCATAATCGAACCAGGGCTCGAGCCCAGCGTGTCAGGCTGCGGCAACGGTGGCAGCCTGGCCGGTACCGCGATCCCGTTCCAAGCTGGTGCTCCGGTAGGCGTGTGGCTCCGGTCCGTCGGGCGGCTCGACCGTGCGGCCGCCACCTTCACCCCATGCGAAGGGGTCGTCACGAACGGAACGATCACTCTGACGACGATCGTGGATTAACCACGCCGATCGTAACGGAAGTTCGACAAGCTAGGACCACCGGGGAGGGTTCGCCATGCTGCGCAAGCTCCTGATCGCCGTCACCATGCTCGCCACGCTGCCGCTCGCCGCCACGCCGGGGCAGGCCGCAGGCACCGGGATGCAGTACGTCGTCGTGGACGACGGTACCGAGATCGCGGTCCAGGTCTTCCTTCCGTCGAACTACGTCGCTGGCAACACCTACCCGGCGCTCGTGGAGATCGAGGGTTACGGCGGTGCGGGGTCGCCGAAGGACACGACCTTCGTGAACAAGGCCGACTACGTCGTCGTCGCTATCTCAGTGCGCGGCACGGGGTGCTCCGCCGGACAACTCGAGCTGTTCAGCCAACGTTCGGCGATGGATGGCGCGTGGATCATCGACAACTGGATCCCGAACCAGACGTGGTCCAACGGTGATGTCGGCATCTACGGTCACTCGTACGGCGGGCTCACGGGCTTCCTCGTCGCGGCGCAGTCGCCGACGCACCTGCGCGCGACCGCGGTGTCGGGCCTGATCGACGACTTCTACCGTGGGGTCCTTTACCCCGGGGGCATCCCGAACTACGGCTTCCCGCTCCTGTGGGTCGCTGGCGGCCGGTCGGTTGACGAGCACGAGGGCAACGCGTCCTACATGATGAGCGACCACCGGTGCGCGGCGAACTACGCCGACCACCGCGGTTCCAGCTTGCTGCCGACCCCCGCGTCGCTCGCGGACACCTACGGCTCGCCGTTCGCGACCGAGGACTCTTGGGCGATCCAGAACGCGCTCCTGACGCACATCGGCGGGATCACCGCACCCATCCAGCTCGACCAGCGGTACCAGGACGAGCAGTCCGGCCCGCGCGGCGGACCCGTCCTCTGGGAGAACATCCCGGCGGGCACACCGAAGCGCATCACGTTGTCCACCGGCCGTCACACCCCGATCGACCCCACCGTCGACAGGCGCGACTGGCTCGACTGCTACCTCCGCTTCGGCGGCTCGCCCACCGCAACGACCTCGTCCGGCAAGTCCTGCGCCGTCGTGATGGACCCGAGCAAGAAGGCGCTGCTGTACTTCGAGTCGATGGGCTACAACCGTCTCGCGCCGTACGTCGCGGCCGACTGGCCGCTCCCGGAGACCGACTGGCGGCGTCTGTACCTGCGCTCCGACCTCACTCTCTCTGAGACGCGTGCAGGCGGCGACGGCGGCGTCTCCTACGTCTCGACCGGCAACAGCCGTCACCTGACGCTCGACGGCGGCACCCCCTACAACGTCAACACCGGCGCCCCGCTCGCGCCGTACGGGTTCACGACCGGCCCGCCGGACACCGCGCGCTACACGCACACATTCACAGAGGACACCGCGCTCGCTGGGCCGATAAACCTGTCGCTGTACGCGTCGATCTCGTCGCCGAACACCGACTTCTGGGCCGAGATCCTCGACCGCGACACGGTGACGGGTGCGACGACGTTCGTGCAGCGCGGGCTGCTGCGCGCGTCTGCCGCAGCAGAGTTCGATGCGTCGAAGTCCCAGTACACGCCGGGGGGCGATCTGTACCGCCCGTACTACGGCTACAAGACCATCACGCCGATCGTCCCTGGCGAGGTGAACAAGTACGAGATCGAGGTATTCCCGTTCGGACACGTGTGGCGCGCAGGGCACGAGTTGGTGCTGCAGTTGCACGCCCCGCCGGCGAACGACCCGATCTCGGCGTACGCGTACGAGACGACGACACCCGCGGTCGTGACGATCGTGCAGGACGCGGCTCACCCGACGAGCATCCTCCTGCCGTTCATGTCGACGCTTCCGCCGTATCGCGAGACGCAGCCTGCGTGCGGTTGGGTCTTCGGCGAGGTCTGCATCACACCGGCGCTCGGCTGATCTGGAAGCGCGTCAGTGTTAGAGTCTCACCTTTAACCGGCAATTGTTTCGAGGGCCACAAGACTCGCTGGACCTTCTTCAGGATGGACTCGGCGGTCGCGGTCCACGCGAACGGTTTCGGAGCTGCATTGCTCGCCGTCATGTAGGGCTCCATGGCGGCGATGAGGTCCAGGACGCTGTGGAATACGCCGCGACGGATTGCCGACCCGCGAGTCCGCATGGCGACGGTGTCGGAAAGCGCAAGCGGATCGGGTGCTCTCCCGATCCGCCACACACGCCGCTTCGCGGCGGAGGGGTCTCCTTCAGTTCAGCCTCCCACCACGTAAGCCTTCGCCGCGATCAACGACGGTATCTACCACCAAGATCAAGATCTCAAGTGGCACGAGGGTCCCGGATGGTCACGCCCATCAGCACCTTCCAAGAAGGAGGTGCTGTACCTGTCGGACACGGGGTTGACCGTGAGCCCAGGAGCCGCGAGGACGTCGTTCCGGGCCGTACCGCCGCCGTTGGACCTCGTATCCGGCGAACAGGAGGCGGCGGACTCGCTGGGCCTCGATCTCGCCGGCGATTCCGAGGGTCTGAAGTTCAGCCTGTGTCCAGAGTTGGCCGCGGTGAACGTGAGCCGCACGTATTCCGCGCCCGTGACATCGAAGACCTTGATCGCGGGGAATCCGTTCGTCGACCTGTCCGTCACCAGCGACATGGCAGCGGGCATGGTGACCGCGGAATTATTCGACCTCGGACCGGCGTTCACGTGCATTCCTTACGTGAGCGACGCACGATGGATCGCGTCGGGTTCCGCAGACCTCAGCTTCTACGCCGATCCCTTCCGGTCCAGCCCGTTCCCGGTCGATCACCCGACCGAGGTACGGATCGATCTGAGCGACATCACCTACATGCTGGCGCCGGGGCACCGGTTGGTGTTGCTGCTCAGTCACGGCGAGGTGTGGGAGAGTTTCGGGACGGCCACGTTCCCTACGATCACGATCGGCGGTTCGAGCGAACTCATCCTCCCGGTCGCTGAAGGCGGCTTCGGTGGCCTTACTCCAACACGCACCTATCCGCCGCGACCGTTCACTCCGCCCGGTTACACGGATTGAGCCTTGCTGAGGCGCGGCGGTTTCTATAGGGTCGGAGGTATTGCAAGTACACGGCGTAGCGGTCCTTACGAACCCATCACCGCAGTCAACGCGCATGTTCTTCGGTGGAGCGGTGGAGGTGGAGCGGTGGGCGTGGGAGGACTCGAACCTCCGACCTCAGCTTTATCAGAGCTGCGCTCTAACCGCCTGAGCTACACGCCCGCGGCCCGGAAGGCTACCAGCAGCATCCCGCCCTGTCGCGCGGCTACTCGCGTTCGGTGACGAGGAGCTCGATGCCGCCCACGACGTCGGCGATGAGGTTGTAGAGGAACGACATGAACGTCGTTACGGCGCTGAAGATGACGGTCCCCAGAAGACCGATCAGGAAGAACCAGCGGAAGATCACGCCGCCGGTGATCGAGACGTTGAGGTCTAGATCCCGCAGCAGCTTCTCGAAGGAGTCGATCACACCGAACGCCTTGAGGGTGGCGAAGATGATCGCCGTCCCGAGCAGCATGATCAGCAGCATGCAGAAGTAGAAGACGAGCGAGAACTTCAGCACCGCCCACGGATCGATCTTGCGGATCGCGAGCCTGCCGCGACGGAGTCGGCGCACCTGCACCGTGGGCTTCCCCGCGACGGCCGCAGCCGGCGGGTCGGGTCGAACGGTGGTCGGGGCATCGCTGCCGCGGCTGGGGATCCGCTGAGTCTCCACTGGGGGCACCGGTGGGATCACGGGCGTCGCGGTTGCGCCCGGGTAGCTCGCCGGCGGGGCGGGCGAAGCCGAGGTCGCGGACGGCGCCGGCATGTTGCGGAACGGGTCGATCTCGGAGCGGATGCGCTCGCGTTCGGCCTTGATCAGATCCCGCTCGGTCAGCGGCTGGTGCATCTCCGTCACGAGGTCGTCGTCGTCGTCGAACAAGGGAGCCGCGACCGTCGGCATGTCGTCATGACTCGTCGCAGCAGGCGCTGAGGATGGTCGGTCGGAGGCGGTCTCGGGCGGCGCGCCGGGTGGGCGCGCTTCAGGCGCCTCGGGAGCGCCCGTCTCGTCTCGGTGGTCCACGGTCACGACTCTATACGTGCCCAGGGTGAGGTCGCTTCATGCGCGTTACGCCTCATCTTCGTCCTCGGTCATGACGCGGGCCATCGCGACGAGCTGCGTTTCCTTGTCGGCCAGACGCATCACCCGCACGCCGGTGGTCGCCCGCCCCTGGCGAGATATCTCGCTGACTCGGGTCTTGATGACCTGGCCATCCGACGCGATAAGGAACACCTCGTCCTCTTTGCCCACCACCGCGGCACCGGCGACGAATCCGCGGCGCGGGGTGAGCTCGACCGTCTTGACGCCCTGCCCGCCCCGATGGTGGCGCGGATACTTGTGCAGCCACGTGCGCTTGCCGTACCCGGCATCGGTGAGCACGAGCAGCTCGGCTTCCTCGTCGTTCTTCTGCACCGCATCGAAGGCTTCGAGCCAGTCGTCTGCCTTGCACTTCATCCCGATGACGCCTTGGGCGTCGCGACCCATCGGCCGGACCTCCGTTTCGCTGAAGACGATGGCCTGACCCTTGCGGGTAACCATCACGATCTCGTCCTCGCCACCGGTCGGCCGGACCTGGATCACTTCGTCGTCCTCGCGGAGCTTGATCGCGATGATGCCGTCGCGCCGCGAGGAGTCGTAAGCCTGGAAGGCGGTCTTCTTGATCACGCCGCGCTTCGTGGCGATGACTAGGAACCGATGCGTCTCATAGTCGCGCGTGTCAACGACGGCCGCGATGGACTCGTCGCCCGATAACGGGAGCAGGTTGCGGCTCGAGATGCCGCGCGCGGTTCGGTCCTTCTCGGGGATCTCGTGCGCCTTGATCCGGTACACCTTCCCGCGGTTGGAGAAGAACAGGACGTAGGCGTGGTTCGACGTGGTGAGCAGGTGCTCGACGATGTCGTCCTGCTTCGCGCGCGCGCCTCGCACGCCGCGCCCGCCGCGCCCCTGCGTCTTGTAGACGTTCGCCGCAACACGCTTGATGTAGCCCGAGCGCGTGATCGTGATGACGACGTCTTCGTCCGCGATGAGGTCCTCGATGTCGATCTCGCCGACGTCGTGCTGGATCTCGGTGCGGCGGGGGTCGGCGAACTTCTTGCGTACCTCCGCGAGCTCTTCCTTGATGATCGCCAGGACGCGCTTCGGGTCGGCGAGGATCGCCTTGTACTCAGCGATATTGCGCTGGAGCTCGTCGTACTCGTCCTGGATCTTCTGGCGCTCGAGCGCCGCGAGGCGACGCAGCTGCATATCCAGGATGGCGTTCGCCTGGATCTCAGACAGCTCGAAGCGCTCCATCAGCTGGCCGCGCGCTGCGTCGGCGGACTCGGCAGCGCGGATGAGGCGGATGACCTCCTCGATGTTGTTCACCGCTATGAGGAGACCCGCCAAGACGTGCGCGCGCTCCTCGGCCTTGCGGAGGCGGTACTCGGTGCGCCGGCGCACGACCTCGACCTGATGATCAACGTAGTACCCGAGGATCTGGTGCAGGTTCAGGACGCGCGGGAGGCGTCCGTCCACCAGCGCGAGCATGTTCACGCCGAAGCTGTCCTGCAGTTGCGTGTACTTGTAAAGGTTGTTGAGCACGACCTGAGGGATGGCGTCCTTCGACAGCTCGATGACGAGCCGCACTTCCTTCTTCGACTCGTTCCGCAATGCGGTCGAGACCGCCGGGATGCCGGTGATGATCTTGTTCTTGACCAGCGTCGCGATCTTCTCGAGGACCTTGTCTCCGGAGACCATGTACGGAAGCTCGGTGACCACGATGCGCTGGCGATCGCCGCGTCCTTCTTCGATCGTGCAGCGCGCGCGCGTCTTGATCGAGCCGCGCCCGGTCAGCAGCGCGTCGCGGATCCCCTGACGGCCCATGATGATCCCCGCGTTCGGGAAGTCTGGGCCCTTCACGTACTTGAGGAGCTCCTCGGCGGTGATGTCGGGGTTATCGATCATCGCGACGGTCGCGTCGATGACCTCGCCCAGATTGTGCGGCGGGATGTTCGTCGCCATGCCCACGGCGATGCCGGTGGACCCGTTGACGAGCAGGTTCGGGAAGCGTGCAGGCAGGACGACCGGCTCGGACTCCAGGCCGTCGTAGTTCGGGATGAAGTCGACCGTCTCTTCATCGATGTCGCGCAGCAGCTCCATCGCGAGCGCATCCAGCCGGCATTCGGTGTACCTCGCCGCCGCGGGTTTGTCGCCGTCGACGGAGCCGAAGTTCCCTCGGCCGTCCACCAGCGGCAAGCGCATCGCGAAGTCCTGCGCCATGCGCGCGAGGGCGTCGTAGACCGCTTCCGGCGAGTGGGGGTGGTACTTGCCGATCACGTCACCGACCACGCGCGCAGACTTCCGGTAGCCCTGCGCGGGACGCAGGCCGTTCTCGTTCATAGAGTGCATGATCCGGCGGTGGACCGGTTTGAGACCGTCGCGGACGTCGGGCAGTGCGCGCCCGACGATCACGCTCATCGCGTAGTCGAGGTAGCTGCGCTTTACCTCTTCTTCGATCTCGATCGGTTCGATGTTCGGCTCGAGTGGAACGTCAGGCATCTGGAGATCCTCAGGGTCGGTTGATCACGCGTCGACGAACGCGTCCTTCGCGTTCTGCTGGATGAACTCGCGGCGGCCTTCGACGTTCTCCCCCATCAATACGGTGAAGATCTGGTCGGCAATCACCGCGTCCTCCATCGTGATCCGCATCAGGAGGCGACTCTCGGGGTTCATCGTGGTCTGCCACAGCTCTTCGGCGAACATCTCGCCGAGCCCCTTGAACCGGCTGATGTCTGCCTTGCGGCCGGGGCGGGACGCGAGCAGCTCGTCTCGCTCGCGGTCGTTGAAGACGTAGATGACCTCGTTCGCGCCGTACTTCACCGAGTACAGCGGGGGCTTCGCTGCATACACGTAGCCCTGTTCGACCAACGGTCGCATGTGCCGGAACAGGAAGGTCAGCAGCAGCGTGCGGATGTGTGCGCCGTCGACGTCGGCGTCGGTGAGCATCACGATCTTGGAGTAGCGGCGCTTCTCGACGTCCACGGACTCCCCGATGCCGCATCCGATGGCGTTGATGAGTGCCTGGATCTCGTTGTTCTCCAGGACCTTGTCGAGGCGAGACTTCTCGACATTGATGATCTTGCCGCGGATCGGCAGGATCGCCTGGATCTCGCGGTTGCGCGCTGCCTTCGCCGAGCCGCCTGCCGAGTCGCCCTCGACGATGAACAGCTCCGTTGCGTTCGCATCGCGAGAGGAGCAGTCGGCCAACTTCCCGGGTAGGCCACCGCCCTCGAACGCGCCCTTGCGCGCGATATCGCGCGCCTTCTTCGCGGCAAGGCGCGCGTTGGCTGCCGCGAGGGCCTTCTTGCAGACGCGGTTGCCTTCGGTCGGGTGCTCTTCCAGCCAGTCCTTGAGCCGGTCGTTGACCACTCGCTCCACGAACGAGCGCATCACCGTGTTGCCGAGCTTGGTCTTGGTCTGGCCCTCGAACTGCGGATCGCGCAGCTTCACGCTGACGATCGCGACGATCCCCTCGCGGATGTCGTCGCCTTGGAGGTTCTCGTCCTTCTCCTTGAGGTGACCTTTGTCGCGCGCGTAGCGGTTGACGACGTTGGTGAGGGCCTTCTTGAAGCCCTCCTCGTGCATCCCGCCTTCGTGCGTGTTGATCGTGTTCGCGAATGAGTGCAGCGAGTCGGTGTAGGTCGTGTTCCATTGGATCGCGATCTCGGCTTCGTGGCCTTCCTCGGCGGCCTCGATGTGGATCACCTTGTTGATCGTTTCACGGCCCGTGTTCAGAGCCTTCACGAAGTCGGCGATGCCGCCGGCCGCCTTCCACTCGCGAACCTCGGCCGGGTCGGTGCGGTGATCGGTCAGCCGGATCGTGACCCCGCGCGTGAGGTAGGCGAGCTCCTTGAGCCGCTGCGCGAGGATGTCAGCCTTGAACTCCAGCGTCTCTTCGAACATCTGGGAGTCCGGCCAGAAGCGCACCGTCGTTCCCGTCTTCTTGGTGGGCTGTCCCTTCTCGGTCTTCTGGACGAGGCGGCCGCGGGTGAACTTCGCCGTCCAGACGAACCCGTCTCGGTGCACGTCGACCTCGAGACGCTCGGACAGGGCGTTGACGACCGATACGCCGACACCGTGCAGCCCGCCGGACACCTGGTAGCCGCCCCCGCCGAACTTGCCGCCGGCGTGCAGGACCGTCATGACGACCTCGAGCGCCGGCCGCTTGTCCTTGTTGCCGGGGATCGGAGCGATCGGGATGCCGGCACCGTTGTCGGTGACCGAGACGCTGCCGTCGTCCCACATGTCCACGGAGATGTCGTCGCAGCGACCGGCCAGCGCCTCGTCGATCGCGTTGTCGACGACCTCGTACACGAGATGGTGCAGACCTGAGGCCCCCGTGGAGCCGATGTACATGCCGGGCCGCTTCCGAACCGCCTCGAGACCCTCGAGGACCTGGATGTCCTTGCTGCCGTATTCAGACGCCGACTTCGCCAACTACCTCTCCTCACAAGCCTTATCCGGGGTCGTTTCCGCCCCCGTTCGCGGCGGCCGTGCCCACCCAAAGCGATGCCCGGGAACGTTGTCCGGGTGCGCCCGTCGTGGGGGCAGATTCAGGCGGGAAAGGCCACGCGACGTTGGGCGCCATTCTAGCAGGTAAAGGGCCGTATTTCGCACATCGAGCGCCCTGTTTTTCCGGTGGTTCGGCGCGGTCGCCGCGAACGGCTCGATCGGTCTCTAGGGAGAGCCGGAACGACGCGGGGGCGGGGGCCTGCGACCACGCTCAGCGTCCACGACACCACCCGCACTCACGCGCACCTCGCGCACCGAGGAATCGCCCAGGAACGATGCCGCCTTGGAAGCGATCGAGGCCGACAGAAGGGTCAGCTCGGTCGCCCACGCGCTGCCGTCGGCGCGGACCTGCAGAACCCCGTCCTCGAGTCGGACCGGCTCGCTGCGCGAGGCGACCTGGTCCCCCACGATCTGCGGCCAGGCGTCGCGCAGCCGACCCAGCCGCATCCGTTCCGCCCACCCTGCCCGGTTCACCAGGCGCCCGAGGATCTCGCCTACGGGAGGCGGATCGTCGTCGCGGCGCCGCTTAGCCTTAGCCACCGTGCAACTCCGTCACGTCGATCGTGGCGGCCGCGAGGCGCGAGGGGATCTCGTTGGGGTCCGCCGCCGTTGCAAGGATCTGTGCCTGCTCCGGGAGCGCGTCCACGAGGCGCGCGCGGCGCTCAGGATCGAGCAGCGTGAAGGGGTCGTCGAGCAACAACAGCGGCTCGTCTCCGAACGCTTCGGTGATGGCACGGTGCGCGCCGAGCACCAGCGCGAGCGCGGCGAGCCACCCTTCACCGTGCGAGGCGTGCGTGCGCGCCGGCATCCCGCCAAGCTCGATGCCCAGGTCGTCGCGGTGCGGCCCCACGAGCGTGACGCCGCGGGTGACCTCGTCCTGATGACGCGCAGCGAGGCGCTCGCGCATCGATGCCGCCCACGACTCGATCATGGTCTCCTCGCCGGGCACCGGTACGTTCGGCGCGTAGCGCACCTCGAAGGACGTCCCGCCCCCGACGGCTTCGAAGGCTGCGCGTGCGTGAGGCGTGAGGAGCGAGATGGCCCGTGCGCGGCCGGCGGCAAGCTCGGCGCCGGGGCCGACGAGCGCCTCGTCCCATGCTTCGAGTCCGCCCAGTCCGCGGCGTCCGGCCGCGTGCTCGCGCAACAAGGTGTTGCGCTGACGGAGCGCTCGGTCGTACTCCCGCATGACCGCGTGGTAGCGAGGGTGCAGCTGAACGAGCAGCTCGTCGACGAACCGCCGCCGGTCGGAGGGGTCCTCACGGATCACCGCGACGCGTTCGGGCCCGAAGATCACCGCTCGCAGAACGCCCAGCACGTCTCGGCGCCGCGACACGCTGCCGCCCCCGAGCCTGGCGCGCGCGCGCCCTGACGTCACGATCTCGAGCTCGACAGATTCGGTACGAGAGCCGCGCTCCACGAACGCGCGGATGATCGCGGCGCGCTCATCCTGGGACACCATCGTCGCGTCCGTCGAGGTGCGATGTGACGACAGCGACGCCGCGTACCACGCCGCCTCCAGCACCGAGGTCTTGCCGACGCCGTTGCCGCCCAGCAGCACGGTGGTCCGTTCGTCGAACTCGATGCGCAGCGACTTCCACCCGCGGAACGTGACGAGCTCGATCGCTCGAAGGAACATCTCCCGAGCGCCGGAGCCCGCTACACGCGGACCGGCATCAACAGGTACAGGAACCCGTCCAGGTCGTCGGGCGCGCGCAGCACCGCGGGCTTGAGCCCGTCCCGGCACGACAGCACAACCTCCGCGCCCTCGATCGCGTTGAGTCCGTCCACGAGGTAGGCGGGGTTGAACGCGACGGTGAGCGCCTCGCCTTCGAACTTGCCCTCGACCCCTTCGGACGCCTCGCCGACGTCCTGCGCGCCGGCGCCGAGCTTCGCGCCGCCCTCCGCCAGCTCGATGCGAACCGGCGTACCGGACTGCGCGAGGATCCCGACACGACGGACCGCCTCGGTGAGCGAGTCCCGCTCGATGCGCAGCTGGTTCGGCAGCTCAGCCGGGATCAGCTGCGACCAGTTCGGGAACTCCCCCTCGATCAGGCGCGTCGTCAGGCGGCGGCTCGCGGTCGTGAACGAGGCCTGCGACTCCCCGAGCGTGATCGTGATCTCTCCGCCGACGGCGGCGCGCGCAGCCTCGGTGAGGGCGCGCGCCGGGATCACACGCTTGAGCGACTGCGACGGCCCCGACCACGCGATGTTGCGCACCGCGAGCCGGTAGGAGTCCGTGGCGACAAGCGTGACCTTGTCGGCGTCGGCCTGCACGAGGGTTCCGGTGAGCACCGGACGCGCCTCGTCGTGGGACGCCGCGCGGGTCACCTGCGACACCGCGGCCGAGAACAGCGCCGCATCGATCGTGCCGGTGACCGCTTCGCTGGGCTGGCTCAGCGACGGGAAGTCCTCGACGGGAAGCACCCGCAGCGTGAACTCCGCCGAGCCGCACGTGAGCTTCGCCTGCTGTCCCGAGGACTCCACCCGGACCGAGCCCGCCGGTAAGGATCGGGCGATCTCGCCCAGCACCCGCCCCGGGAGCACGATGCTGCCGGCGTCCTCGATGTTCGCGTCGACGGTCGCTTCCCCGGCGAGCTCGAGGTCGGTGCCGGCCAACCGCAGCTGTGGTCCCGACGCGTCGAAGAGCACGCCGCCGAGTGCCGGCAGCGTGGCGCGCGTCGACACCGAACGCAGCACCCAGCCGATGGCGTCTGCGAAAACGTCCCGCTCGATCGAGATCTTCATGTCAGTCCTCCGGTGTGGATGTTCTTGCTCTTAGAGATATCTAAAAAGATGTTCGTGATCGTAGTAGGGGCTGGGGACACTGTTGATATCGGTATCTGCCAGGCGTTTTCCCGTTCCTTCCGTGTGGACGAGATGTGGTCGATCACAGGGACGCGGCGACCTTGCTGCGGATACGCGCCGTTAGCTCCTGGACCTGTGCATAAACCTGGCGCCGTTCGCCGAGCAGATCGGTGATCTTCGAGACCCCGTGCATGACCGTGGTGTGGTCGCGTCCACCGAAGGCGTCGCCGATCTTCGGCAGCGAAAGCGGGGTCATCTCGCGGCACAGGTACATCGCGACCTGACGCGCTTGCACGAGCGGCCGGGAACGGCTCGCGCTGATGAGTTCGTCGCGAGGGATCTGGAAGTAACTCGCGCACTCACTGATGATCACGCTCGCCGGGATGTCCTCGGCGCCGTCGCGGGGTAACAGCGGCTTCAGGACCTCTTGTGCCAGCTCCATCGTCACCGGTTGCGAGCTGAGGTTGGCGCCGGCCACGACGCGGATCAGCCTGCCCTCGAGCTCGCGGATGTTGTTCTGGACGCGGGTCGCGATGTAGGCAAGGACGTCGTTTGGGACGTTGAACCCCTCCGCGGCCGCCTTCTTCTGCAGGATCGCAACGCGGGTTTCGAGGTCGGGCGGCTGGACGTCGGTGATGATGCCCCACTCGAACCTCGTTCGGAGCCGCTCCTCGAGCGTTGGGATCTCGGCCGGCGCGCGGTCGGACGTGATCACGATCTGGCGCCCGTCGTTGTGGAGCGCGTTGAATGTGTGGAAGAACTCTTCCTGGGTCTGCTCCCCGCGCGCCATGAACTGGATGTCGTCTACCAGCAGGACGTCTGCCTCTCGGTACCGCCGCCGGAACAGCGGCATCTTCTCCTCGCGGACCCCGAGGATGAATTCGTTCATAAACTGCTCGGACGACACGTAGCGCACCGCGGCGTTCGGGTACAGGCGGCGGACCTCGTGCCCGATCGCGTGCAATAGGTGGGTCTTACCGAGCCCCGCTCCCCCGTAGATGAATAACGGGTTGTAGGAGCGCGCCGGCTGCTCGGCGACTGCCTGCGCGGCGGCGTGCGCGAACCTGTTCGACGGCCCGGTCACGAACGTCTCGAACAGGTAGCGGGGGTTGAGCGCGGTGGCGGCGGGGCGGCTCCGAAGCTCGGCACCGGTCGAGGCGGACTTCTCCTCTTCCACCACCACCTCGTCGGGCACCTCGAACAGCGGCGCGTTCTGGACGGTGACCTTCAGGCGGACCTCGTGACCTGCGGTGGAGCGAAGCGCCTCAGCGAGCGTGCTCGCATAGCGGTGCTCGAGCCACTCCTTGGCGAACGCCGACGGCGCCGCGACCGTCAGGATGTCGTCGTCGTAGCTGATCGGTTTGGCGCCCTCCACGAACGCTCGCGCGCCGGGCGTAACGATCCGATCGCGGACCGTTGCAAGCGTCTGCCCCCAGAGTTCTTCGGCATGTACAGACAATCCCCATCCTCCTTCGTGTTTCTGCGACGTCGGACCTGCGAGGATGCAGTGGTCCACAAGCGTCATCCACAGGTGTGGACGATGGTTAGGGGACATCGCGTCTTACCGCCGCAGCGCCTTCTAGGCGTGCGGGAACAAGGGGGGAGGCGTACGGGAAGGAGGTACGAACGCAACCATCGGCGGTCCTGCGGAGGCGCGAGTATAGGCAGCGGAATCTGTGGATACAAGAACGGGAAATGCCCTGTCCACATGCCTACGCTGGGGCGATGCACCCCCCGAGCGCTGCTCGTGTTGACGGTATCGAAAGCCGCCGCGTAGACTGCCTCGACCTCTCACCCTAATCATGAAGCGGACCTACCAACCCTCCAATCGACGCCGCAAGCGCGTGCATGGTTTCCGTGCGCGCATGCGAACCCGCGCCGGGCGTGCCGTGATTTCGCGTCGCCGCCGTAAGGGTCGGGCCCGCCTCACCGTCTGATCGCCTCCGTGGCGCTCACCCCTCCAGCCATGACCAGAGTCCACCGGCTGACCTCTTCGCGCGACTTCCGGCGCGTGACCACCATGGGCCGCAGAGCTTCCTCTCTTCTCGTCGCGGTGGCGGTCGCTCCCGGGATCGACGGGGTGACGCGGATCGGGGTCTCGGCGTCCACCAAGCTCGGCGGTGCGGTCGCCCGCAACCGCGCGAAGCGCCTCCTCCGCGCGGCCTCGCGGGAGATCCAGCTTGAACCGGGCCGCGACATCGTGCTTTCGGCGCGGCCGGCGCTCCTCCGGAGCTCCTTCGGTCAGATCGGGGACGAGTTGGCCCGGGCGCTGCGCATAGCCGGAGCGACATGTTAGGCCGCGCTGCCGCGCTGCTCGTGCGCTTGTACCAGCTGACCATCGGGCGCCTGGTGGCTCCGAGCTGTCGGTTCACACCGTCGTGCTCGGAGTACGCGATCAGCGCGCTGCGGGCGAACGGCCTGATCCGTGGGGGAGCCCAAGCCATATGGCGCATCCTCCGTTGCAACCCATACACACGCGCGGGGGTGGATGATGTTCCGGCCACCGGACCGTTGTTCCGCCTGATGCGCCCCAGGATGAGGACAGAGCGTGGCTGAGATAATCGGTGCCATCGAACGAGCGCTCGGCGCTGTTCTGAACGGCATCTACGAGGTCATCCCGGCCTACGGGGTCGCGATCATGCTCCTGACGATCGCGGTGCGGTCGCTTCTCATCCCGCTGACCGTCAAACAGATCAAGGGCTTCGCGGCGCAGCAGAAGCTCGCGCCGGAGATGAAGAAGATCCAGGCGAAATACCGGGCCCAGCAGCAGAAGTCGAAGGATCGCGCCGAGGTCCAGCAGCTGCGCCTGGCCATGAACAAAGAGCTCCAAGAGCTTTACTCCGCGCACGGCGCGAGCATGTTCGGCGGCTGCCTGCCTGCGGTCAGCCAGTTCCCGGTGCTCATCGCGATGTTCGCCGTCTTCCGCGCCTCCGTCGTGGTGCTGGCGGCGGCCACGCTGGGCGGGGCGCCCGTCTCGCCGGATGTCTTCGACGAGAAGGAGATGAAGGGAACAGTCTGCCGGCCAGTCACCCAGCCGAGCGCCGACGGGGCTACCCCCACTCAGGTCCTCTGTCCGACCAAGACGGGGGATCAGATCTTCACGATCAGCGACCTGCGGGACGCTCAGGATGACACCATCAAGATCGAGCGCGCCCCGTGGATCACCGGCTGCAGCCCCTACGTCGCCGACCAGCGGGACTCGGCCGGGGTCATCACCAAGGTCGTCGCCTTCAAGTGCACGTCAACGTTGGGCTCTGGGCATCTTCCCAAGGACGGCAAGCTCTTCAGAGACCTGACCGCTGATCGAGCATCGATGTTCGGGCTGGAGTCAGGCTGCTCCGCCAGCCAGGTCTCGTCACCCAAGAAGATCAAGGAATGCACTGCCTCCGGTGACACCGGAAGCACCACGAAGGCGATCCCGTACTATCTGCTGGTGCTCCTCGTCGCCGCCACGACTTACTACCAGGGCAAACAGATGGCCGCCCGATCCACGGGGCAAGCTGCGCAGCAGCAGCAGATGATGACGCGGATCATGCCCGTGCTGTTCGGGTTCCTGTCGATCAGCTTCCCGGCGGGTCTTAACGTCTACATGCTGACGACGAACTTATTCTCGATCGGCCAACAGGGCTTCCTGTTCAAGAAGATGGGCGCGCGCCTTGGGATGCCGGGCGCGCCTGAGGGTGGCAAGGCGAAGTCCAAGGAGATCAAGGACACCAAGGTCATCCCCGACCTGATCGTGGAGCCGCCTACGAAGAAGAAGCCGCCGCAGAACCGATCCAAGAAAGGCAAGAAGCGAAAGTGACCACCGAGGACATCGCCTTGACGCCCGACGGTGCGCCCCCCGCCGGCGGGGGAGAAGACGCCCTGCTCGACGACCAGGCGGACGCGGCCGAGGACTTCATCAACGGCCTGCTCGACGTGCTGGACATGGATGGTGAGGCGCAGGCGGAATTCGAGGGTGATTCGATATATGTCGAGGTCACGGGCCCTGACATGGCGATCCTCATCGGACGCCACGGCGCCACCCTCGAGGCTCTACAGGATCTCGTGCGGGCTGCGGTGCAGCACCAGACCTCGTCGCATGTTCGGCTGACGCTCGACATCGACGGCTACCGTGACAGGCAGCGAGAGCTGCTTGAGCGACGCGTCCGGGGTATCGCAGAGAAAGTCTTGCGCGAAGGCACGCCCTACGAGCTCGCGCCTATGCCGAGCTACGAGCGCAAGGGCGGCCACGACTGCATCGCCGAGCTTGACGGGGTTACGACCGCGAGTCACGGTGAGGGCCAGGACCGTCACGTCGTCATCAGTAGCAGCGATGTCTCGGCCGGTCCCTAGCTCCAACATCCCCTTCTGATCCGCGCCCCGACGTACCATGTTTCTCGTGAAACATCCCGACGGCGTCGGTGCTCTCGCGGCATTGCTGAGAGAGCTTCAGCTCTCGCCGGGCTTCCTGTCACCTCTGCTCGCTCACGCTGCTGCGGTAAGGCGTGAGGGTGACCGATTGGGCCTCGTGTCGAAGGTTGACCTCGACCACGTCCTCCCCCGGCACACCGCGGACTCCTTGCTATTCGCCCTGGCCAGGGCCCCTGCGGCTGGCGAAGGATGGGCGGACGTCGGAACGGGTGCCGGCTTCCCCGGTCTGGTGCTCGCGATCTGTTATCCCGCAACCCGGTTCGCTCTGATCGAGCCGCAGCAGCGGCGTGCCGGCTTCCTGGAGCTGATGGCGGCCGATCTCGGGCTATCGAACTGCGAGGTCGTCGCCGCCCGTGCCTCAGCCGCTCCGCAGCGCGCCTTCGACGTCGTGACCGCTCGCGCGCTGGCCGAGCCCAGCGTTGCGCTGGACGCGATCTCTGCGCTCCTTCGTGAAGGGGGTGAGGCGATGCTCGCAGTCAGTGAAGATGTGCCCACGCCCAGTGGTGCCCGGGTGCTGCGTATGGCGCGTCCGGGGGTTGACTCGCCCGGACGCCTCCTTATGATGACGCGACGAGCCGAGGGGGCCTGAGTGCAGAGCGACGAACAGGGCGTGATCCAGTCGCCAGCACCCCAGGAACTTCCAGAGATTACCACAGAAGAAACTGGCAGGCCCGGTCTCGTCTTCGCCCTGACGAATCAGAAGGGCGGTGTCGGCAAGACGACGACCGCCGTGAACCTCGGAGCCAGCCTTGCGGCCCTCGGTGCTCGGGTGCTGCTGGTAGACCTCGACCCCCAGGGCAACGCATCCACCGGGGTCGGCATCGATCGCAAGCAAGTGAAGGTCGGGAGCTACGAGGTCCTCGGCGGAGCATCGCTCGGTGAGGCGACGCTGGGTACGGAGGTGGACGGCTTGTCGGTCGTTCCGTCGACGATTGACCTCGCGGGTGCTGAGGTCGAGCTCGTCAGTGCGTTCGCGCGAGAAACCAAGCTGCGCCAGGCGCTGTTGCCCGCGCGCGAGGCCTACGACTTCATCCTGGTCGACTCTCCTCCATCCCTGGGACTGCTCACCGTGAATGCGCTGTCGGCGGCCGACTTCACGATCGTTCCGATCCAATGCGAGTACTACGCGCTGGAAGGGCTTGGCCAGCTGATGCGCACCCTCGAGCTTGTCCGGGACGGACTCAACGAGACGCTGTCGGTCGGCGGCGTGGTGCTGACGATGTTCGACGCGCGCACCAAGCTCGCAGAGCAGGTCGTGGCGGAGGTGCGAAGCTACTTCGGAGACACCGTGTTCCAGACCGTCATCCCCAGGAGCGTCCGGTTGTCGGAGGCTCCGGGATACGGCAAGCCGGTCATGAAGTACGACCCGAGTTCGCGGGCGGCGTTCGCGTATCGCGAACTGGCGCGCGAGGTGCTCGCGCGATGGCCGCTGACGAGCGGGACGCCCGGCGCGGGCGAGGTCGTCGCCGAGGCAACGGTCGATGGGGGCGCACGCGATGGCGAGCGCGGGGGAGAGCAGCCATGACAGAACAGCCGAAAGGTGGACTCGGACGCGGCCTTTCCGCGTTGTTGCCGGGCACGCCGCCTTCGCAGGCGGACGGCGTCGCGGACATCTCCGTGCAGTCGTCGGCGCTGATCGAGGTGGCGATCGACACGATCGGGCGGAACCCGCGGCAGCCTCGAACGGTGTTCGACGAGACGGGGCTCGCGGAGCTGTCCGCGTCGATCATTGCGGTGGGATTGCTGCAGCCGATCGTCATCCGTGAGACGTCGCGAGGCTACGAGCTCGTGGCGGGGGAGCGGCGGTTGCGCGCTGCGCGCCTTGCCGGGCTGCAGGTCGTCCCCGCCATCCTGCGCGAGGTCGGCGACGACGACATGCTGCGAGACGCTCTCATCGAGAACCTCCAACGCGTCGACCTCAACCCGCTCGAAGAAGCAGCCGCGCTGCGTCAGTTGGTCGACGACTTCGGTGCGACGCACGAGGAGATCGCCGAGAAGGTCGGCAAGTCACGCGCCGCGGTGACCAACGCCTTGCGCTTGCTCGCGCTTGCTCCCGAGGTGCAGGCACGGATCGCCTCCGGCGTCCTGTCTGCCGCGCACGGGCGCGCCGTCGCCGCGCTCGCCGACCATGGACAGCAGGCGCGCGCCGCCGCCCGCATCGCCGCCGAAGGCCTGAGTGTGCGCGCGACAGAAGAGCTCGTGCGTCAGATGGCCGGCGCAGGCGTCGTGTTGCGTGAGCGCGCCGTGGCGACCCGAACGGTCGAGCGGTCCGCAGGTGTATTGGAAGCGGAATCGATGCTCTCCGATATCCTGGCGACCAGCGTCAAGGTCGAGCCCGGGCGCCGTCGTGGGCGCATCGTCATCGACTTCGCGGGCGAGGAAGACCTGGGACGCATCGTCCGTCACATCCAGGGTCGAACGGAGGACTAAGGTGGATTTCCGCCGGATCGAGCGCTTGCCGCCATACGTCTTGAGCGTCGTGACCGACGCACGAGCCGCGGCGCGCCGAGCCGGCGAGGACATCATCGATCTGGGCATGGGCAACCCCGATCTGCCGACGCCGCAGCCGATCGTGGACAAGCTGATCGAGGCCGCCCAGAACCCGAAGAACCATCGGTACTCGACGAGCCGCGGCGTGCCGAAGCTGCGCAAGGCGATCGTCGACTGGTACGAGCGTCGCTACGGCGTCGTGCTCGATCCCGAGACCGAGGCGATGTCGACCATGGGCGCGAAAGAAGCGATCTCGCACATGGCGTGGACGCTCGTCGGGCCGGGTGACTCCTGTCTCGTTCCCGAGCCGACGTATCCGATCCACACGTTCTCGATGGCGCTTGCCGGCGCGGACGTACGAAGCGTGCCACTGGGTCCCAACGACGACTTCTTCGCGAACATGAAGACGGCCTACGAAGGAACATGGCCGCGGCCGCGCGTGGTGATCACATCGTTCCCGCATAATCCGACGACCACGTGCGTGGAGTTGGAGTTCTTCGAGCGCCTCGTCGAGTTCGCCAAGGAACACAAGATGATGGTGATCCATGACTTCGCCTACGCGGACCTCGCCTTCGACGACTACAAACCCCCGTCGTTCCTCCAGGTGCCCGGCGCGAAAGACGTCGGCGTCGAGATCTTCTCGATGTCGAAGTCCTTCTCGATGGCAGGCTGGCGCATCGCGTTCGTCGTCGGCAACCCCGAGATGGTGCAGGCGCTGACCCGGCTGAAGTCCTACCTGGATTACGGCGTGTTCCAGCCGATCCAGATCGCCGCCATCATCGCGCTGAACGAGTGCGAGGAAGAGACCAAGGTGTTCAACGACATCTACCGGGTGCGCCGCGACGTGCTCATCGACGGTCTCGAGCGTGCCGGATGGAGCGTGCCGGCTCCGAAGGCCACGATGTTCGTCTGGGCCGAGATCCCGCCCGAGCACGCGGACAACGGCTCGCTGGAGTTCGCGAAGTTCCTGTTGAAAGAGGGCAAGGTCGCCGTGTCGCCGGGGATCGGTTTCGGGCGCGCCGGCGATCGCTTCGTGCGCTTCGCACTCGTCGAGAACGAGCACCGCATCCGCCAGGCAACGCGTGGCATCCGTAAGGCGCTCGGGCAGTGACCGAGCCCGGCAGCGAGGCGAGGCGGGCGCTCGTCGCGGTGGCGCTCGGCCTTGCGGTGGGCGTAGTGGCAGCGATCTTCAGCAAGCGTGATGGCTCGACCGGGAGGCGCGCGTGGCGCGGCAGATCCGCGACCTGAGCCACACCAACGTCGATGACCTCCCGCGCCCCTGTCGGGGATGCGTCTTCTGGGAGTACGCGCCGGCCGACCGCGCGCTGACGCTCGGCGCCCACGATGCGGACTTCGAGAAGGAAGCGTGGTGCTCGGAGGTCTCGCTGATGTATGGAAACTGCGGGAAGATCTGTTACGTGGACGGCTCGCCGGCCGGCTACGCGCTGTGCGGCCCGCAGGAGATGTTCCACGGCGCGGACGTGTTCCCGCTGCGGATCTCCAAGGACGCGCTGTTCCTGGCGTCGATGAGGGTGATGCCGGAAGCGGCCGGGCAAGGCGTTGGCAAGGCGCTGGTGCAAGCCGTGCTGAAGGAAGCGAAGGATCGCGGCAAGAAAGCGGTGGAGGCGTACGGCGATCGCGCGTGGCGCCACGAGGCCTGCATCCTGCCGGGCGCGTTCCTCGAAGCGATCGGATTCCGTATCAAGCGCGAACATCCGCGCTTCCCGCTCTACCGGCTCGATCTGGGATCGCTCGCGAAGCATCGCAAGAACGTAGAAGCAGCGGTCGAGGCGTTCCTCGAGAGCGTCTTCTCGCAGGAGCTGTCTTCGCAGAAGGCGCCGGGCTGACGCTCAGGCCGCGGCGTGCGCGCCCGCGAACCTCGCAACGGCGGTCGCGATCGCGTAGACCAGGCGCGCCTGCGTCCCATGTTCGGTCAGCAGCCGTTCCTCTTCAGCGTTCGTGATGTAGCCGGGCTCCAGCACGATCGCCGTCATCCGCGTCTCGCGCAGCACGGGATACGTCTTCGCGTGCGCCCGCAGCTCCTGCGTGCCCAGCGCGGCGCACACTTCCTCAACCATCAGCTCTGCGAGCCGTTCCCCTGCCTGGGACCGGAACCGTTCATGACCGAAGTAGAACGCCGCGCATCCACGAGCAGACGGCTCCCCGCCACCGAGGTGCAGGGACAGGAAGAGGTCGGCGTCGAGCGCGTTCGCAAGCGCGGCGCGCTCACGCTCGGGTGGCGACGCATCGGCGCGGCGCGACAGGAAGACCTCGGCAGCTGCGCTGGCGAGGGCACGTTGGACGCGTACGGCGAGCGTGAATGCGAGGTCTGCTTCGCGCGCGCCGGTCGGACCGGTGTGGCCAGGGTCGTCGGGACCGTGACCGGGGTCGATCACGATCCGCATCCCCGCGATGCCGCCGGGGCGCGGCTCCAGGGCCGCACGCTCGCGCACGCTCGCGACCGGGACGTCCCCTGCCATCTTCGGCAACCCGGCCAGCGCGCGGACGGTCCCCTCGCCCACGATGCCGTCGGGATTGAGTCCGTAGTTGTGCTGGAACTCGCGCACGGCATCCGCGGTGCGCGGCCCGAACATGCCATCGGTGCGCCAGGGATCGAAGCCCATCGTCGCCAGACGGTCCTGCAGCTCGCGAACGTCGTCGCCGCGCAGGTTCGGCGCGCGCAGGTACAACACGCGATCGCCCAGCCGCCACGATGCTTCGACGAGCTCGCGCCAGCTGTCCTCACCCACGATCCCGTCGACGATCAGGCCCCGCTGCTGCTGGAAACCGCTGACCGCGCGCAGGGTGCCGTCGGCGAACGAGCCGAGACGTTCGTCGGCCGGGATGTCGTAGCCCAAGGATCCCAGACGGGCCTGCACGTCGAGGACGTGCGCCCCGCGGTCGCCGTGCCGGATCAGACGCATGTGCGAACGATGCACGCGCGGCGGGCGTCGCGCAACTGTGGCTTAGGAGAGGTGGGGCTGGATCTCGGACAAAATCGCCTGCTTGCCGCGTGCGCCGACGATGCGGGCCTTCTCGACGCCGTCGACGAACAGCAGCATCGAGGGGATCGAGAGCACGCCGTAGCGGCGGGTGATCTCAGGGTTCGCGTCGACGTCTACCTTGCCCACGACCAGCTTTCCGCCGCTCTCCGCGGCGATCTCCTCGATGACCGGCGCAACCATGTGACATGGCCCGCACCAGTCTGCCCAGAAGTCGATCAAGACCGGGCGCTCGGACTTGAGGACGGACAACTCGAAGTCTGCATCGGTGATCTGGACGGTGTTGGTGCCCATCGGGAGATGTCCTTTCGTTCTGGGAGCCACCAGCGTACCGGAGGCTACGTGCCCGTCCTAACGCCGCTGGGTGCGCGGCATATTCCCTGCCCACGTGGGCGTGTCGCGACCGCCTCGCGCTACGCGGAACCGCCGGCTTCGATGTCCTTCTGGCGGCATCGCAGCGTGCGCCTGACGTTGTCGAGATTCTCCGTGAGGTAACGCTGGACCGGCGGAGGCGCAGACGGGTGTTCGGTGAGGTAGCGCTCGGTTAGCTCGACCAGTTCGTCGCCCGCGAGGACGTCCGGGTACAAGGCGCCGACGAACCACATCGCGACCTCCATCGGTCGTGAGGCCCACACGGTCTCGATCGCGTCGAAGTACTGCTGGCGGTAGGGCATGACGAGGTCGGCTTGGTCGACGCGCTTGAACCCGGTGATCAGCGCGCGGATCGTTGCCAGCGGCGTGGTCTCGTCACCGACGATGCGCTGCCACGCCTCCGCCTTCGCTTCGACCAGCGGGCGGATCGCGCGTGCTCCGGCGGCGAGCCGTTGGCCGGCATCGGTCGGGTCGATCTCGAGTTCGGCGTCGATGACGTCGTCGCCGATCGTGCCCACGCCTGCGAGCGCGGTCACCAGCAGCCAGCGCAGATCCGTGTCCACCTCGAGGCCGGTGAACGGCACATCGCCGTCGAGCATCCCGCGAAGCACGCCGATGTGCTCGTCGGACCGCGCTGCGGTGATGAATGCGCGCGCCCAGATCAGCTGCAGATCACCTTCGGGTTCGGCGCGCCCCAGTTGCTCAAGGGCCTGCTCGGCGATCTGCTGTAACGCCTTCGTGCGGTTGGAAGGATCGCCGTAACGCAGCGCGGCGCCCAGCACCATGTTCAAAAGCTGGTTCACCGCGCCCGCGTCGGACTCGACGTGGATGTTGTTGATCACGAGCCGGATGAAGTCGCGCGCCGCGAGCTCGGCGTCGCGAAGTTGGTCCGCCGCTGCGTTCCAGCACAGCACGCGTGCGAGCGGATCCTGCAGCTGCGCGAGATGGTCGGTGATCGTCGCCAGCGAAGCCTCGTCGAGGCGGATCTTCGTGTAGGCGAGGTCGTTGTCGTTGGGCAGCACGAGCGCGGCGGCCTGCTCGCCAACGAGGCCGGCGACCGCGGTCGATGCACCCGACGCATCGAGCTCGATCCGCCGGCGCAACACGAGAGCTTGGCCGTCGAAGCCGTACAACCCCACCGCGATCCGATGTGCGCGTAGCGTCGGGTGGCTCTCCGCCGCAGACTGTTCGAGCGTGAAGGACGTGTAACGCCCGTCGGCGACCTCGAACGATGCGCCCATCGTGTTGATCCCCGCGGTCTCGAGCCACTCCTTCGACCAGAGCCCGAGATCCCGCCCGCTCGTCTCCTCGAGCGCCGCGAGGAAATCGTCGAGCTCGGCGTTGCTCCACCGGTTGCGGCTGATGTAGTTGCGCACGCCGGCTTCGAACTGCTCCTCACCGACGTAGGCCGCGAGTTGCTTGAGGACGCTGGCGCCCTTGGCGTAGGAGATGCCGTCGAAGTTCGTGCGAGCGGTTTCGGAGTCGGGAGCGTCCGCGACGATCGGATGCGTCGTCGGCATCTGGTCCTGCGCCATCGCCCACAGCTTCTGGGTGCGCGCGAAGCTCGTCCACGCGTTGGTCCATCTCGTCGCCCGCTCTTGCGAAAGCGTGCCCATGTAGGTGGCGAAGCTCTCGTTCAGCCACAGGTCGTCCCACCACCGCATCGTGACGAGGTCGCCGAACCACATGTGCGCCATCTCGTGCAGGATCGTGCCGGCACGGTTCTCGCGTGCCGCGTCGGTGACCTTGGAGCGGAATATGTAGTCCTCGCTGAACGTGACGCAGCCGGCGTTCTCCATCGCGCCGGCGTTGAACTCGGGCACGAACAGCTGGTCGTACTTCCCGAACGGATACGGGTGGTCGAAGTAGGCGTGGAAGAAGTCGAACCCTTGCTTGGTCACCTCGAAGAGCTCGTCGGCATCGAGGTACTGCGCCAGCGAACGGCGGACCCAGATGCCCAGGTCGATGTCTCCGTGCCGGTCCCGAACGACGTGATAGGGGCCGGCGACGATGGCGGCAACGTAGGTCGACAGCGCTTCGGTCGTCGTGAAGATCCATCGCCCGGCGGCGCCGTCCGCGGGGCGCTCCGACACCTCGGCGTTGGAGGCGACGAGCCACGTCGCAGGCGCGTTCACCGAGAAGCTGAACGTCCCCTTCAGGTCCGGTTGATCGAAGCACGCGAAGGTCTTGTGCGCCTCACGCGACTCGAAATGCGAGTGTAGGTACGGGTTGCCGTCGGTGGGATCGCGGAAGAAGTGCAGTCCGGTTCCGCTGTTCGAGTAGCGGCACGTCGCGATCACGCGCAGGGTATTGGTTGCTTTCAGTGACGGCAGCGTGATCCGATGGCCGTCGAAGACCTGCGTGGGATCGAGGGCTTCCTCGTTGAGCTCGATCGAGCCGACCGCCGCCGCGCAGAGATCGACGAAGGTCTGCGCCCCCGGCTCCGCACACGAGAACGTCGCGGTGACGTCGCTCTGGAAGACCTCGTCGCCCTGTGTCAGGTCCAGCGCGACGACGTACCGCAGTCCGGACAGGAGGGCTGCGCGACTGCGAGCTTCGTCGCGGAACAGCACCTCCGGCGAGCGTTCGGTCATATGGGCGTCCCGACCGCTTCGATGCGTTCGATGTCGAGTTCGATGCCGAGGCCCGGACCTTGTGGGAGCCCGACCGTTCCGTCCGCGTCGATGCGGATCGGCTCGGCGAGCATCGCATCGCGTCCCTCGACGGTGAACGAGGGTGGGTCGTAGGGGAACTCGAGGTAGGCGCCGTGGGTCGCGCCGAGGACGTGCAGGTTCGCGACGAGCCCGATCCCGTTGCCCGACCAGGTGTGCGGCGCGAACTCCAACCCGGCAGCGCGCGCCATGTTCGCGAGCTGGATCGCGCCCGTGATGCCGCCGGTGAACATCGCATCGGGCTGGATGATGTCGAGGCTCCGGCGCTCGATGTGCTCGCGGACGGCCCAGATGTCGCCGCACAGCTCACCGCCGGCGATACGGGTCGTCGTCTGGGCCCGCAGCGCCTTGTACCCCTCGAAGTCGAACTGGTCGAGCGGCTCCTCGAGCCACATCACGTCGAACTCCTCGTAGGCCTTGGCGGTCGCCAGCGCCCGCTTGAAGTCCCATCGGGGCGAGGTGGGGTCGAACACGTCTACCCGCCAGCCTTGGTTCGCATCGCAGGCGATCTGGAGGCGGTCGCCGACCGCTTCGCGCACGGTCCGAACCTCCTCGACATCCTCGGCGAAGGTCTGGTGGCGCGGCCGCAGCTTGATCGCTTTGAAGCCCTGCTCCAGGGCGGCGAGCGCGTCGTCGGCGCGCTGCTTGGGCTCGCGAACCTCGCCGAAGGAGGCATACGCCGGCACGCGGTCGCGGGCGCCGCCGAGGTAGCGGTACAGGGGGAGGCCGGCCGCCTTCGCGGCGAGGTCGAGGATCGCGGCCTCGATGAACCAGACGCGAAGACCGAGCACCCGCACGGCGCTTTCGATGATGGGGCGGAGCTCCGCTGGGCGGGTCGGGTCGCGCCCGATCAAGAACGCGCGAAGCAGATTGACGGGGCCGCGGGCTTCGTCGGCGAAGGCCGCGAACGCGGAGTACCCCTCGTGACCGTCGTCGGTGGTGAGCCGGTAGATGACACACGAGTTGGCCGGGCTTGCGAGCCCGGGAACCCAGGCCGGCTTGAACGGCTCGGGCCACGGGAAATGGCAGATCCATGCGTCGAGCCGCTCGATCTTCATGCTGTCCTCCAGGGTGGGGGCAAGAGCCAGGATTGTTCCACGGAGCGGGGCTCTGGGGCGAACCCGGGAAGAGCGGATCGCTTCGCGCCCGGTGTGCGCGCCCGATAGGCTCGTTCGCGATGCCTACGTACCTCCGCTGGGTCGCCGCGATCACCTCCGGGATCACCGCGTACTTCGCGTACTCGATCGTGACGCTGGGGATCGCCAAGTCGACGGGCAACGATGAGCTCGGTGGGGTCGGCGCGGCGCTCATCAGCTTCGGCGCGTTCCTGGTGACGCTGATCGTGGCGTTGGGCGTGAGCGACTGGATCCGGACCCGCTACCCGCGCCAAACACCGCCGGAGTAAACCACCGCGCCGCGCGCCCCTCGCGCCCAGCGCCGCGCCCCTCGACGTTTTGTACGTGGAATGACTCGCAGGCGGACGTAACGCAGCAAAAGTGTTCGGCGCTGAGCGTGGGACCTGGTTAGTGGCCGATCGACTCGAGATAGCGCTCTGCATCGATCGCTGCGGCGCAGCCCGTTCCCGCCGCGGTGATCGCCTGCCGGAAGATGTGATCGACCGCGTCTCCGCACGCGAAGACGCCCTCGACCGAGGCGTGGGTGTGCGGCGAGTCCACGGCGACGATGTAGCCGTTGTGGTCGGTCTCGAGCTGGCCGCGCACGAGGTCGGTCTGCGGGTCGTGGCCGATCGCAACGAACATCGCGTCGGCGGTGAACTCCGAGACCTCGTCGGTCTTGACGTTGCGTAGCCGCAGCGACTGGACCGCACCATCGCCGAGGACCTCCTCGACCACGGTGTCCCAGACGAAAGCCATCTTCTCGTTCGCCAGCGCGCGCTCTTGCATGATCTTTGAGGCACGCAGCGAGTCGCGGCGGTGGATCACCGTGACCTTGCTACCGAACTTGGTCAGGAAGATCGCCTCTTCCAGGGCAGAGTCCCCGCCGCCGACAACCACGATCTCTTTCCCGCGGAAGAAGAACCCGTCGCAGGTTGCGCAGGTCGAAACGCCACGACCGAGGAGGTCGCGCTCCCCAGGGATCTCGAGCATCCGCGCCTTCGCGCCGGTCGCGACGATGACCGCCGGCGCCTCGTAGCGCGCCTCGCCGGCCTCCACGACGAATGGACGCACCGAGAAGTCCACGCGCGTCGCGTCCGCGGTGATGAACTTCGCGCCGAAGCGCGCTGCCTGGGCTCTGAACTTCTCCATCAGCTCGGGTCCCAGGATCCCGTCCGGGAAGCCGGGGTAGTTCTCGACCTCGGTCGTCAGCATGAGCTGGCCGTAGGGCGCGGCTCCTTCGATCACCAGAGGCTGGAGGTTGGCGCGAGCTGCATAGATCGCCGCGGTCAGACCCGCAGGGCCTGAACCGATGATGATCACGTTCTCCGACATCGACGTCCCTTCGAGATGAAGCGAGCGAGGGTTCGCCGATTCTAACGCCACCAGGACGGCGCGGATTCCCCCGTCGTTTAGGGGAGCGTGCGCTGGGCCCAGAACAGCGTGTCGCACGAGTCGGCCGGCGTCACCCACAGCTCGAGCCGCCGCGGGTCCACCGCGGGGACGGCGAAGATGTAGAAGCGTGCCGGCGCACCCTTGAAGCGAGCCGTGAAGCGGTTGGTCAGCGCTGAGTCGCGGGGCGCGATCTGCTGAAGGCAGTCGGACGACAGCTCCGTGCTTGATCGTCCTGCCATCGTGTCCTCCTGCGCCATGGGCGCGCCCTGGGCATCGTTGCTGGCGCGGAACTGAAGCAATCCGGAGGCTGAGGACTCGTCGTAGTCCTGAACGGTCGAGCCGAGCGCAGTAGGTGCGCTCGCTCCGGCGTTGTCCTGCGACACCGTGCCGTCGTTGCCTTGCGGCATCACGAATGCCAGCACCGCGACGATGCTGGCGGCAACGCCGGCGGTCGCGATCACGAACCGGGGGTAGCGCTTCGAGGACTCCGCTCGGCGCGCAGCCGAGATCGCCGACCGCAGCGCCCACGAGTCCTGCGCGCTCGGCTCGGCCTGGGGAAGCTCGCGCAGATCGGACACCGTCAGACGAAGGGCGCTTAGTACCTCCGTGCAGGTGTCGCAGCCGGGCAAGTGGCGCTCGACGGATATGCGCTCGCCGTCGTCGAGCTCCCCGTCGTTGAACGAGGAAAGCAGCTCCAACTCGGCGTGATCCTTCATGGTGATTCCCTTAGAGGCTCGTCGGCGCCGGTTGGTTCCGTATCCCGGAGGTGTCCCAGCATCTTCGCCATCTCCGACCTCGCCCGATGGATGCGGCTTTTGACCGTCCCGAGGGGGATCCCGAGCGCAGCGGAGACCTCGGCGTAGTCCAGATCTTGAAGGTCATGCAGGACGAGGACGGCGCGATGCTCCTCGGAGAGCCGCGTGAGGGCGGACTGGACCTCTCGGGCGCGCGCCGAGGCGACGGCGTGCATCTCGGGCCCCGGCAGGTCTGAGGCCTGCTCACGGACCTCCTCGAGCGGGCGCGCGAGACCGCGCTTGCGCTTGCGCAGCAGGTCGAGCGCGGCGTTCACCGTCACGCGATGGAACCAGGTCGAGAGCTGCGCCTCCTCACGGAAGGTCCGCAAGGAGCGCATGGCCGAAACGAACACGTCTTGGGAGACATCGCGCGCGTCCTCAGTGTGACCCACCATGCGGATCGCGACGGCCCACACCCGGCGCTCGTAGCGGTCCACGATCTCGTCGAAGGCGCGCCCGTCGCCGAGGCGGTACCGCCGCAGCAACTCCTGGTCGGTCGTCTCGTCCATCAGACGTACTCGCGTTCGATCAACGGGTTCACGAATAGCCGTCGCGCGGGGATCCTCGCAACCGAGCCGACCGCGACGTCGGCGATGTCGTCGACCACGCAGGTGATCGCTTGCATCGCGACGCGGCCGACCACCGGCGCGGCGTGATCGCCGAAGTACACGGCACGCTCCTGCGGCATGAGGGCATTCTTCACCCGGCGCGCCACCTCGCGCGTCGACCGCATGCGGGCGACCGGCTCCACCACGAATCCGTCGGTATAGCCGACCGGGATCGTCGCGATGCGCGCCGGGCGCTCGGCGCGCCACTCGCTGCCGTAGCCGACGGTCGCGCCGGCGGGGATCGTGCGCAGCGACGCGACCCGTGCGTACCACCGGAACGTCTCCTCCATCGGCCACGGCGCCTGCACGCCGGCGGGCTGCTGGCCGTACAGCACGGTCCCGACCCGGACCATGTCGTATCGCGCGCCGGGCAGCGCGATCGTGGCGGCTGAATTGGCGGCGTGCGCCGCGACCTCGACGCCGCCGTCCCGCACCGACGACACGATCCCGTCGAAGAGACTCAACTGGCGCGCGCCGCTCGCGCCTGCCGCGTCGGAGAAGTGCGTCCACACGGCCTGAAGCTGCGTCGTGCGCGCAAGCTGCGTCGCGAGCTGGAACGCATCCTGGGGCGCGACGCCCAGGCGCCCATTCCCCGTATCGACCTTGAGATGCACGCGCGCCTCGGCCGGGAGCTCACCGACGCGGTCCACCGATGCAACGGTGACGTCGCAGCGAAGCTCCACCGCCTCGCGGAGGTCGAGGACCGGGACCAGGATCAGGATCGGCACGTC
>JBKJXT010000331.1:0-10948 GCA_046716205.1 Actinomycetota bacterium | reverse complement strand
CCGGCGGCGGCTTCAAGAAGTTCTGTAAGGGCGAGACCGACATCCAGAACGCCTCCCGCCCGATCAAGGACGAGGAGAAGACCGCCTGTGGCGCCAACAGCGTCGAGTACATCGAGCTGACGGTCGCGGTCGATGGCTTGGCCGTCGTCGTGAACAAGGCGAACACGTTCGCGACGTGCCTGACCACGGCGGAGCTCAAGAAGCTCTGGGAGCCGAAGTCGAAGGTCAAGGATTGGAGTCATCTCCGCGCCGGGTTCCCGTCCAAGCGGATCAAGCTGTTCGGACCCGGGACCGACTCCGGGACCTTCGACTATTTCACCGACGAGATCAACGGGGAAGAGGGCGCCAGCCGTACCGATTACAGCCCCAGCGAGAACGACGAGACGATCGTCCAGGGCGTTTCAGGTGACGAGGGGGCTCTTGGGTACTTCGGCTACTCGTACTACTCTGAGAACAAGGACAAGCTGAACCTGGTCGGTGTTGATTCGGGAGACGGGTGCATCCTGCCGAGCGACGAAACGGTGAAGGCCAACACGTACAAGCCGTTGTCCCGTCCGCTCTTCGTCTACGTGAGGACGTCCTCGCTGAGCAAGCCACAGGTGAAGGCTTTCATGGACTTCTACCTCGACCAGGTCAACGCGCTGGTCGGTGACGTCGGGTACACCGCGCTGACCGACGCGAGCCTCGGCGAGCAGAAAGCCAAACTCGAGGCGGCAGGGGCATAGACATCTCGAGCACGACGATCAGCGACGACGGCGTCCCGAGTCTGAAGGGACGTCGTCGTCTTGGCGAACAGGTGATCGTGTTGCTCCTACGCGGGTGCGCCGCGGTCACCGTCGTCACCACGGCCGGCATCATCCTGTCCCTGCTGGGTGAAACGATCTCGTTCTTCAGCGACATCTCTCCGGTCACGTTCTTCGGCGGCACCGAATGGAGCCCGACGTTCGGACGCAACGCGGAGTTCGGCGTCCTTCCGCTGATCAACGGCACGCTGATGGTGGCTGCGATCGGAACGCTCGTCGCGGTTCCCCTCGGCCTGTTGATCGCGGTGTACCTCAGCGAGTACGCGCCACCGCGGGCGCGCAAGGTGTTGAAGCCTTTCCTCGAGATCCTCGCCGGCATGCCGACCGTCGTTCTCGGGTTCTTCGCACTCAACTTCGTGACGATCGTGCTCCTCAAGAAGGTCATCCCCGGCGTCGAGACCTTCAACGCTTTGTCGGCCGGCATCGTCGTCGGGGTCATGGTCACCCCGACGATCGCGTCGCTGTCGGAAGACGCGATGCGCGCCGTACCGCAAGGCTTGCGCGAGGCCGCCTACGGACTGGGCGGCACGCGGCGAGAAGTCTCCCTGAAGGTGGTTCTCCCCGCCGCTCTCTCCGGTGTGGCGGCGTCGATCATCCTGGGTCTCGCTCGCGCCATCGGAGAAACCATGATCGTTGCGATCGCGGCGGGGAACCAGCCGTTGCTGTCCTTCAACCCGTTGCAAGGCATCCAGACGATGACCGCCTACATCGTTCAGGTGAGTCTCGGCGATACCCCGACGGGAAGCATCGTGTACAAGACGATCTTCGCGGTGGGATCAACGTTGTTCGTGCTCACGTTCGCACTCAATTATCTCAGCCACCGCATCGTTCGTCGGTTCCGGGAGGCCTACGAGTAATGGCCGCCGTGACATCACAGCTGGAGACGCTCGCCTCTGCTCCCAACGTCGGCGCGCGCCACCGCCGCGAGAAGCGGTTCATGCTGGCCTTACTGCTGGCCCTCGGGATCGGATTGGCAGCGTTGATCACGCTTCTCGTCGACGTCTTCCTCGACGGCGCCGGTCGCGTTTCATGGGACTTCCTCAGCTCGTTCCCGTCACGCTTCGCCGCGCGTGCCGGGATCAAGCCGGCGCTCTACGGGAGTCTCTGGATCATCAGCGTCTGCACACTGTTCTCTGTCCCGGTCGGCATCGGCGCCGCGATCTACCTCGAGGAGTACGCGCGCCAGAACTCGCGGACGGCGCGCCTCATCGAGGTGAACGTCTCCAACCTCGCCGGGGTTCCGTCGATCATCTACGGCTTGCTGGGGCTCGCGATCTTCGTGCGTCTCTTCGGTTTCGGCCGGTCGGTGATCGCCGGCGGCCTCACGCTTGGGTTGCTGGTCTTGCCGGTCATCGTGATCGCTGGGCGTGAAGCGATCCGGGCCGTCCCACCGTCGATCCGAGAGGGGGCGTTCGCGCTCGGCGCGACCCGCTGGCAGGTCGTATCGCGCCAGGTGCTCCCCGCCGCACTGCCCGGATTCATGACGGGCATCATCCTCGCTGTGTCCCGAGCGCTGGGGGAAACGGCTCCTTTGATCACCATGGGCGCTCTGACCTACGTGACCTTCGTACCCAACTCGTTACTCTCGCGCTTCACGGCCTTGCCGATCCAGATCTACAACTGGACCTCCCGGCCCCAGCTCGCCTTCCGCGAGACCGCCGCGGCCGGTATCGTGGTCCTGCTTGTGGTCCTGCTCGGCATGAACGCCATCGCCATCGTCATCCGCAACCGCTACCAGAAGAGATGGTGAGCTGTGACCACGACCGTTGACCTCAGACGAACCGCGAGTGGAGCAGGAGTGCACGACATCTCACAACAAGCGTCGGACGTGAAGGCCACCGACAAGGACAAGCCTGCTCGTCAGGTCGTCTTCCACACCGAAGAACTCGGTGTCGTGTACGGCGACAACGTCGCCGTCGCCGGCATCTCCATCGACATCGCCGCCGGCGAGATCACCGCGCTCATCGGCCCCAGCGGTTGCGGGAAGTCCAGCCTCATCCGCTGCTTCAACCGGATGAACGACCTGATCCCCGGCGCGAAGGTGATCGGGAAGGCGCTGTACAGGGGTGCCGACCTCTACGCCGCAGATGTAGACCCTGTGGAGGTGCGTCGTCGGATCGGGATGGTCTTCCAGAAGCCGAACCCGTTCCCGAAGTCGATCTACGACAACATCGCGTTCGGGCTTCGGATCAACGGGATGGGCGACGCGCTCGACGATCGTGTCGAGACGGCGCTGAAACGCGCGGCGTTGTGGGAGGAGGTCAAGCGCGATCTGAAGAAGAGCGCGCTGTCGTTGTCCGGGGGCCAGCAGCAGCGGTTGTGCATCGCTCGCGCGATCGCGGTCGACCCCGGCGTGATCCTGATGGACGAGCCATGTTCGGCGCTCGACCCGATCGCGACCGCGCGGATCGAAGACCTCATGCAGGAGCTGAAGACCCGCTACACCATCGTGATCGTGACGCACAACATGCAACAGGCAGCTCGTGTCAGCGATCGCACTGCCTTCCTCACCGCCGAGGTCGATGAAGAGAAGGGAACGCGCACCGGGGTGCTTGTCGAGTTCGATCGAACCCCCAAGATCTTCACGAATCCCTCGGATCCACGGACCGAGGCGTACATCACCGGGCGGTTCGGATGATGGGGGAGCGATGACCGACACTCGGCTCCGGTATCACGACCAGCTGAACAAGGTCGAGGCCTACGTCCAGTCGATGGGCGCTGCTGCGCAGGATCTCTTCGGCAAATCGGTCAAGGCAGTGACGTCGGGCAACATCGATCTGTGCGATCGGGTTATCGCCGGCGACGACGTCATCGACGATTACTACCTCCGGGTGGAGCGACGGATCCTCAACCTCTTCGCGTTACAGACGCCAGTCGCATCCGACCTCCGCCTCCTTACGGTCTTGCTGCACGTGAACTTCCACCTCGAGCGGATCGGCGACATGGCCGTCAATCTCGCGAAGATCGGCAAGCTCGCCCACGCCCTGCCCACCAGTCCGACGGTCGTCGCGCACCTCGAAGAGATGGGTGGCATCGCACTGAAGATGATCGGCGCCGCGATGGACGCGTTCTCGCGACGCGACAACGATCTGGCCCTGCAACTACCGGAGATGGACGAGCCGATCGACCGTCTGAACCGAGGCATGCTCCAAGAGGTGCTGCTGATCGCCGACGATAGGCGGATGCTCGAGTGGGGGATCCGCATGCACGTCGTATCGCGTCAGATCGAGCGCGTCGGCGACCACGCTGTGGACATCGCAGAGCAGGTGGCGTTCTTCCTGACCGGGCAGTTCCGGGAGTTCGAGGACGCCTCGCACGCCGAGCCGAAGCTCGACTAGCGCCTAGCTTGGCACCCGGCGTCGCGCGCCACGGAACGGCGCGACGCTCGGGTGCGTGGTCCGCATCACGTAGTCAACCCGGCGCGATAGCGACCGCAGGACCATGTGCGCGGTCGCCGTGTTGGTCGCCAGAGGCACCATGGAGATATCGCACACCTTCATCAACGCCGTGATGTCGGGGTCGTGTGGATGCGCGGTCAGTGGGTCCCGCAGGAAGATGACCGCGTCGACACCACCTTCGACGATGCGCGCGCCGATCTGCAGGTCGCCGCCCTCCGGACCGCTCGCCATGCACTCAACCTCGAGACCCAGCTCATCGGCGAGGAGGGAGCCGGTGGAGCGGGTTGCGATGAGCGTGCAGGTGGCGAGCAGATCCTTGTAGGCGCGCGCAAGGTGCAGGATCTCGGATTTCTTAGCGTCGTGAGCGATAAGCGCGATGACGGTCTGCGGATCGTTTCTCGATGCGAGCGTGAACTCATGAACGACCTTCATGGCATCGAGCCTAAAGCAGTCACATGGCGTGCGGGCGGACGCCGCATGAACCTCACGTGAACGTTGCAGTCGGTGGCGTCCGCGAAACTTCGGCCGTGATTCATCTCGTGTTCACGTTGCCGTCCTTCGATGGCCATACGCCCTCCCTACCATCCCAGGACGAAAGGGATGGCTCGCATCCCAAGGGAAGGGGACAGGCATGCGCACGCGGAGGTTCCTCGGGTTCGTCTTAGCGACGGTCACCTTGCTCCCGCTGGTCGGGGGTTCGGTCCACGCAGCACCATTGATCGGTTCGCCGCTCGTCGGCGATTTCTGCAGCAAGGGAGGCCCGATCCAGGGCACCGGCGCAACGTTCGCGAACAACGCGCACACCCAGGTCTTCATCCCTGCGTACAACGCGCAGTGCGGCAAGGGCACCGTGTCCTACAGCTCCACCGGCTCCGGCGCAGGAAAGGTCGCGGCTCGCGATCGCACGCACGCGTTCGGCGGTTCGGATGAGCCCCTGACCACCGACGAGAAGATCGGGTATGAGCTGGACCTCGGGGACCCGGCGGCGCCGAACCCGCGGCTGCGGGTCTCGCCGATCCATCACATCCCCATCGCGCTCGGCGCAGTGACCGTGTCCTACAACCTCACGTCGTGTGGCATCGGCCAGCAGGCACTCTCGCTGCGATCGCCGGTGATCTCGGCGGTCTTCAGCGGCCTGGTCACCAAGTGGAACGACGACCTCCTCACGGCGGAGAACCCCGCATTGGAGTCGTGCAACAAGTCGATCACGCTGGCGGTGCGCCAGGACGGCTCGGGCACGACCTACGTTTTCAAAGACTACCTCTCCAAGCGCAACCCGCATTGGAACGCGTACAAGCAGCCGCAACTGAACCTGCAGTGGCCGGCACAGGATCTGGGCCTCAACGTCCCGGTCCGCGGGAACGGCAACGGCGGCGTGGCGGCTGCGGTCAAGGCGACCGACGGTGCGATCGGTTACGTCGAATACTCGACCGCGAAGAAGAACGGGCTGCACTGGGCCAAGGTGGACGGCGCGACCCTGCAGTTCAACTCACCGGCGGACGCCGGCGGAGCGGCGAACTGCAACGAAGCCGCGACCGGCACAGCACATCCAGCGTCGACCCTCGCGCCGGGCTGGGATGCGGTCTCGATCACTGATACCGCGAACCCGCTCGCATACGCGATCTGCTCGGTCACCTACGCGCTCGTCTACAACAACCTCGCGACTGCGTTCGGCGGGGCTATGAGCGCCGTACAGGCGCAGACGCTGGTCGACTACTACGGCCTGGCCGTTGAGGACAGTGTCCAGGCGGCGCTCAACACCCACGGCTATGCGGCGCTGCCCGCCTCCTTGCAAGCCGTCGCTCGCGCAGGTCTCGCATCGGTGACCGCCGCCTGATCGTGTCTGTTGACGATCACATGAAGCCGGTGATCCCCAGGGCAGCCCGCCTGCCCTGGGGAGCGCCGCGAGTGCGCGTCGCGGTGGCGTGCGTCGTGATGCTGAGCGCGACGATCGGCGGCGCGCATGCACAGACGCCGGTGCGGCACGACGCGCTGGGTCGCCGGCTCTCGTTGCACGATGACGGCCCGACGATGCGAGCCGTCAACGCGCCGGCGCGGATCGCGCGCGTCGCGGTCGTTCCCGGTAGCGGCGGGCGCGAAGCCTGGGGACTGGGGTACTCCTACGCGCGGGAGCCGGGCTTCGATCAGATCACCCCGATCGGTCAGATCGTGTTCCTCCACTACACCGCCGCAGGCGGCTGGCGAGTGCAGGGCCCTCCGCTGGACGCCAACGGCAGGCCGGTGAACCCCCAACTCTCGACGCTCGCGGTCGCGGCGAACGGCGAGGGGTACGCCGTCGGCGCGCAGGGCGTGATCTTCCACCATCGCTCCGGTGGACCGTGGCGCGCACACCCCAGCACCGGGGTCACCCGCAACACGCTCTACTCCGTTTCGCTGCGCGCGGACGGGCGCGGGGTGTACGGGTTCGCGGTCGGCGCCAACCTCACGTTCCTGCGCCTCACCACCGGAACGTGGTCGCTGGATCTGGTCAACGGGAGCGTGCCGGCACCGGGTGGCAACGTGCCCAATCTCGCATCGGTCGCGACCGTCTCGCGCGAGCGCGCGTGGGCGGTCAGCGGATCGAACTCGAACTCGCTTTTGATCTTCGAGCGCAGCAGCGGCGCATGGCAGCGGGTCACGACCGGTAACCCCATCTTCGATTCCCCGCCTGCCCCTGTCGCCACCGGAGATGGAACGGGAACGATCAATCAATTCGCGCGCGGGAACGCGGTCGCGGTTGGGTCGGGCCGAGTGTGGATCTCCGGGATGATGCAGCCGGTCGATGCCAGCAAGCCGACCGGCGACACCAGCGGATCCGATCGGACGCGACCGTTCGTCCTGGGCTCGACCGGTGACGGTTTCACATCGTGGTGTCCGCCGCAATACCAGCTCTCTTCGAGCGGCGTGACGCGCACGGTGCCTCTGTGCGACGCCGCATTCCCGTACGCCACAGGCGATCTGCCGGCGCTCGCCGTGACCGGCGGCGAGGTGTTCGCGGGCGGCCTTGGACTGTTCCACTACGCCGGGGGTACGTGGAGGCGCGAGCCCAGCGTCCTTGGCTACATCGCCTCCGCGTCATTCGAGTCACCACAACAGGGGTGGCTCGCGACGCCGGGTGACGTCGTCGGTGGTACCGGCGCGCTCAGCGCGTCGAGCATCACGTTGGGGCATTGGACGACCTCCAAGCCCGTCGTGTACATGGCACGCTGGCCACATCCCGACGATCAGACGCTGGAGGCGATCGCCCTCGACCCGGCGGGATCGGGCCGCGCGTTCGCCGTCGGACGTGCCGGCGCGCTCGTCGAGCTGACGCCCGGCATCGGCTGGGATCGCATCGCAACGCCGGTCGACGCTGCGCTGCTTGGACTGGCCTGGCCGGCCCGCGACGTCGGGTGGGCGGTCGGATCCGCCGGGACGATCCTTCGCTTCGACGGTCGTGGGTGGGCGCGCGACGACGCGGCATCGAGGCTGACCGGTGCGCGCCTATACGCGGTCGCCTTCGACGGCCCAGACCGGGGGATCGCCGTCGGCGAGAAGGGGACCGTGGTGCGCTACGCGGCCGGTCGGTGGCGCCTCGCCGACTCGATGACCGAGCGCAAGCTCTCCGCCGTCGCCTTTGCGGGGCGCGATGCGATCGCAGTGGGGGACAAGGGCACGATCCTCATCGATCGTGGTGCCGGGTTGCGAGCGTTCACCGATCTCGACGAGTCCCTGCGATCCGGCCAGGAGGGTGAGGCGCCGAACCTGCTGTCGGTCGCCGGGCTCGCGGACGGGACCGCGCTGATCGGCGGCGCGCGCAGCGTGCTCATCACGCGGACCGCGAACGGGTTCGAGCTCGGCCGCCAGCCGCCGGTGGAGGGCGCGATCATCGCGCTCGCGGCGCAGCGCGGGCCCGACGGGTCCTTGCGGGCGATTGCATCGGTCGGCGCCGGCGGCTCGCGCTACAACGGTGATCTGCCGGCCACTAGTGCAGGGTGGCTGTTCGCTCTGAACCAAGGTGCCTGGCGAGACATCTCAATGGGTCGAGCGACGAGCGCGACGACGGCGGTTGACGCGCCCGTGTTGCGCGATGCGGTCTACGCGATCGCGCTCGATACGTTCGGCCGGATGGGATGGGCTGTGGGGGGCTATCCGGCCGACGTCTTCGGTGAGGACGGACATCTGCGCGCGACGCCGACTGCGTCGATCTGGCGGGTGTCCTCGGATGGCGCTGCGGCACGCGCGCCCGGCGACACCACGGCTTCATTAGAAACCACGCGCGGCATCTCGTTCGCGTTCATCGGCGACACCTCGTGCGCCAGCGGGCTCTGCACGCAATCGATCGGCACGGGGACCGCCGGTGACGTCGTGTTGACCGATGCGTTCCGTCAGATCGAAGCCGCGGCCGCCGACGGGCACATCCGCTTCCTCGCGTTCGGCGGCGACATGCGGCGCAACGGTCTGCCCGACGAGCTCGAGCCGTTCCATGCGTTGCTGCGCGAACTGTCGGTCCCCGCCTTCGCGGCGATCGGCGACAAGGACCTCGCGTCGGGGCCCGCCGTGGACTCAAGCGGCGTGCTCTCCTCCAACGGCTACTACCTGCGCGCCTTCCGTTCCCGGCCCCTGCCCTGGGGCGAGACGTCGCCGCCGAAGGGTTTCCAGCCCGTGCGGCTCGCGTCCTCGCCCGAGGCATCCGCCGGCGCTCGGACCCACTACGCCTTCGACTACGCCCCGGCTGGGCGCGCCGTGCTGCGTGTCGCCTTCCTCGATACCTCACGGCTGCCGTTGGCGGCGAGCACGCAGGCACAGAACCCACCCGAGGAGCAGAGCGGATGGCTGCAGGCCGTGCTGGCCGACGCGCAGACCAAGCGCGTGCCCTCGATCGTGGTGATGCACCAACCGGTGGTTCTGCCGGTCTCGACATCCAGTGACGCGTCTGTGATCACGGGCATCCTGACGGCGGGGACGGCCTCGGCGGTGCTCGCCTCGCATCTGCGCACGAACGAGATCGTGATGGCGCCGAACTCCTCGGTGCCCGATGCCCTGCCCGTCGGCGTCTTCGGCGGAGGTGGCAGCCCGCTGTCCAACCATGCACGTCCGAGCGCAGGCGCGTACCGCTCGTGGCAGATCATCACCGTTGACGACGATCCGTCGGCGCGCACAGTCACGGGGCGCGCGCTGGTCACGATGCGGTCGATACCGGTGCTGGAGTCCGTCGCCTTGCACGCGCTCGACGGCCGGAGCGCGCCCGCCGGCGCCGCGCGCTTGTTCACCGGGCTCGGGCGCGCGCCGGACATGGGCTCGGCGCACGCGCTCGGGACGGCGTCTGACCAGAACCAAGGCCGCGCGACCTACCTCCGCTTCCCGTTCCCGGAGCGCTGTGGTGTGTTGGACGACCCTGAAGACGGCTGCACGGGCGCCCACGTCGCGATCCCGGAGTTCAGCTTCGTCAGTGAGGACCCCGATATCGCCGAGTTCGTCCGTGCCGATCCCGCCGACCCGACTCGGCCGTTCCGTAACTCCGCGGGCAAACTGGTCCGCGACGACCAGAGTGGACTGCTGTGCACGCTGCGACCCGGGACCACCGCGATCCGCCTTCAGGCGGGCACCGTGGCCTCCCGGATACCGGTCCGCGTCGACGCCGGAAGTGGCCCGTGCATCCCTGGGGTGTTCGCCGAGGTGGTCGGCGACCCGCTTGGCCGGCCCGCCGTCGAGCAGCCCGAGCCGGCGGTGCGCCCGGAGGATCCGCAACCGAACTTGCTGCGGCCGCGCCTCCCGCAGACCGCCGCGATCGCGGCGATCGCGCCACCGATCGTCAACGCAGCGCCGGCGCCGCCGGCGGGTGGCGGCGGGCAGCGTCAAGAAGAGCAACAGGCGGCGAGTGAGCGTGCAGACATGACCGCACTCGCGCGTCGCACACGACCGACGCAGCCGTCCCCGATCACCGGCGTCGCGCTCCTCGCGTCGTTGTGCATCGCGGCCTTCGTATGTGCGCGCGCGGCGCGAGCGCGCCGGCGTCCCAGACCCGTTGTCGCCACCGTCAACACAGGAAGGACCTATCGATGACCGAAACGCTGAAGAAGATGCGCGAGCGCGGCCCGGAACTCCTCGGCGCGGGTCTCGCCCGCGTCCTAGCGCTGGGCCCCGCGATCCTCGGCTTGGGGGCCGCGGTGATCGTTCTGTTCACCATGTACTTCGCGATGCTCGGCCAGGTGGCGCCGATCAGCGCCGGAGATGAGGTCAGCCTCGACCGCTTCCGGACGATGACCCGTCACCAGCGGATCGCGAACGCAACGTTCTTCGACGAGGACGCGCGCGTCGCGTTCGGCACGAAGGACAACCTGCGCTTCTGGACGGCATACCCTCGCTCGGATGCGCAGACCTCACAGCTCATCGACGCGCTCACCGACGCGGGCGCGAAGGTCCAGATCGACCAGCAGGCGGGGAAGTCACGAACGCGTTTCCTGGCACAGTTCCTCATGCCGCTGGTGATCCTCGCCGCGCTGTTCGGGCTGTTCTTCATGCTCATGAGCGGCAAGGGCGGCGCGGCGGAGTTCGCAGCGTTCTCGAAGTACGCCGGACGCAAGCAGAAGGAGGGTGAAGCCCAGATCACGTTCGCGAACGTCGCGGCTGCGCGGGAAGCGATCGTCGAGTTGCAGGAGGTCGTCGACTACCTGCGCGATCCGTCGAAGTTCGCTGTGGTGGGCGCGCTCGCCCCGAAGGGCGTCCTGCTGAGCGGGCCGCCCGGCACGGGCAAGACGCTGCTGG
>JBKJXT010000330.1:0-6204 GCA_046716205.1 Actinomycetota bacterium | reverse complement strand
CCGCTGAACCCGGGTCCGATGACACCGAGAACGGTCGCGTCATCTTTGATCGCGTTCACGATCGGCAGAGCGGCGTCCTTGCCTCCCTGCGAGTCACCCTTCACCAGCGTCAGCTTGACGGGAAGGTCGCCCTTCGCGTTCAGCTGCTCGACGGCGAGCTCTGCACCTTGCGCTGCGTGCAGGAACAACTGTGCGTAGTCACCGCTCAGCGCTCCGATGACGTGGAGCTTGAACTCGGGCTTGTTGACCGACGTGCCCGGCTCATCTTTCTTGCTACACGCTCCGGCTACGAGTGCCAGAGCCGCTACCACCGCGAGGAACTTGGTGGTTCTGCGCATATCTCGTTTCCCCCCTTCGTGTTACATCATCCTTCGATTGCTCGTTGGCGACTGCCGGCGATCGGTCACCTCCTGTTCCGGCGCGTCCTCGTGATCACGACATCGAGGACATACCGTTCCGAGCAGGCGGGATTCTAATTCAAACAAGCGCCAATGCCAGTTGACGCGGTAGGGCTAGGGAGACACGGAGCCCTGGATGATCGCCTGGGCAACCTCGCGCATCGAGATCCGTCGCTGCATCGCCGCCTGTTGCAGGAAGCGGAACGCGTCGGGCTCGCTCAGGGAGAAATCGGACATAAGCCGCCCTTTGGCTTGCTCGATCACCTTCCGTGCCTCGAGACGTTCGGTCAGATCTCCGACCTCATCGGCCAACGCGGCCAGTTGCTGGTAGCGCCCTTTGGCGATCTCGATCGCAGGCAAGAGGTCTTGCTTCTGGAACGGCTTCACCAGGTAGGCCATCGCGCCGGCCTGGGCAGCCTGCTCGATCAGGTCTCGCTGGGAGTACGCGGTGAGGATGAGCACCGGCGCGATCCGCTCCTCGCTGATGTGCCGTGCCGCCTCGATCCCGTCCATGACCGGCATCTTGATATCGAGGATCACGAGATCGGGCTTCATCTGCCGCGCGAGGTCCACCGCGGTCTGGCCGTCACCGGCTTCGAGGACCTCGTAGGACTCTTCCTCGAGCATCTCCTTGAGGTCCATCCGGATGATGGCGTCGTCTTCGGCGACGAGGACGCGAACGGGAACGGTCTCCGGCATGGACGCGGAGTCTAGTGGGTCCTGGCGGCGGCGAACCGTCTAGCGAGGGGTCTCGAGCATGCGTTCCAACAGAGCGTCCTGATCCGAGCGCAGCGCATCGATCTTCGCGAAGAGCTCGGCGCGCACGCGCTGCATGCGCGCCAGGTCGCCGGTCGCTTCGCGGCTGTCTCGCTCGGCCAGTGGTGTCTCGCTGACGATCGAGCGGATGCGCGCGTCGTCGGCGACGTCGGACTGGAAGTCGATCTGCTCGTCGAGGATGCGCACCTCGGTCTTGAGCGCATCGATCTCCTCGCTCAAGGAACGCAGTCGCGACGCGATGTCCATCAGTCGGAGCCGTCGTCGAACGCGAGCGCGCCCAGCGCGTCGTCGTCGATGGTGAGCTCGGGACCAACGAGCGGGTCCGCGGTGAACAACCCCAGAGCTGTCGCGGTGCGCGCGTCACCCTTCTTGTCGAGCGCCCAGCCGGCCGCCTCGCACAGCAGCGCGGCCTGGTAGGTGCGCGCCATCCCCCAGCCAAGCCGGCGCGCGTTGCGCTCCGACGGTTCGACGGTCCTCAGCGTCGCGAGCGCGGAGTCGATCGCAGCGCGCGGCGCGTCGAGGAGCGGATGGTCGTAGGCGCGTGAGGCGCGATCGACGTCGTCGCGGTATGCGGCGAGCACGCCCTCCTTCGCGAGCGCGCGCAAGACATCCAACGACAGCACGCTGGTCGTGCCTTCCCAGATGCAATTCACGTGCGCGTCGCGCAACAGGCGCGGCAGCCCGGTGTCCTCGACGTAGCCGGCACCGCCGAAGGATTCGATCAGCTCGCTGCAGCCCCACACGCCTTGGCGCGCGACCGAGAGTTTGGTGAGCGGGAAGACCACACGCGCGAGCGCAGCATCGCCGGTGCCGTGCTCTTGCGCGCCGAGCAGCTCGGCCGCGCGATAGCTGAGCACGTTCGCAGCCTCGTATTCCGCTGCGATACGCGCGATCCACGCCCGGTGCAGCGGCAGGTCCTTGAGCAAGCGCCCGAACGCTTCGCGACGGTTCGCGTAGTCGCGCGCCAATGCGAGACCGGCGCCCATCGGGGACAGCGTCCCGAACGCCGACCACACCCGGGTGATGTTGAGCATCGCGGCAACCTTCGGGATGCCGCGGCCGATCCCACCGACGGGAACGGCGAGCGTGCCCTCAAGTTCGAGCTCTGCGGTGGGCAACGCCTTGGTGCCGAGCTTGTCCTTGAGCCGGCGCACACCGATCCCGTTCCAGGATCCGTCGGAGTGTCGCAGCTCCAGCGCGAAGAGGCTCAGGGCACGCGAGCCGTCGCCGGCGCCCTCGGGGCGCGCAAGTGCGAGCGCCATGTTGGTCGTCGTCGCGGACGTGAACCACTTGGTGCCGTACAAGGTCCAGGTGCCGTCGGCGTGTTCGCGGGCGACGGTCCCGGTCCGTCCGACGTCGGAGCCGCCTTCCTTCTCGGTCATCCATTGACCACTCGTCCACGCATCGGCGGAACGGGCGGTGAGACGCGGGACGTAGGTCTTCGCCAGCTGGGGATCCTCATTGAGCAAGACGCGCGCGCTGGCGTCGGTCATCGACAGCGGACATCCGGCGGTCGCGCTCGAGGGGTTCCACAGGTCGATGAGTCCGAACTGCACGACGCGCGCGTGCGCGCCGTGCGCTCCGGCGAACGGGATCGAGACGACTCCCGCCTCCTTGCCGAAGGACACAAGCTCGAGCCACGCGGGATCGACGTCGATACGGTCGACGCGCCGGCCGAAGGAGTCGTAGGGCACATGGCGAGGCGGGTTGCCTTCGGCGCGCGCGGACAGCTCACGGAGGTCACCTGCGGCGCGCGCGCCCATCCCGTCGAACTCCGACTGCATCTCGGTGAAGACCTCGGGCGGAAGGATGCGCTCCAGCGAGTGGCGGAGCGCGCGGTCGGTGCGGAAGCGGTTGGAGAACCGCGGCTGATCCTGAAGGAATGGGTCCATCTCGCGCATATGAAGACTTTATCTCACTTCATATCGGCCGCGGCCCGTCGTACGGCTCGATCGAAGTGACGCCGTCCGGACCGATCTGCAGCCGGACATAGGCGCCGACGGTGATGCTCTCGATGCGACGCATCCCAGGTGCCGGCTGGAAGCAACGGTCCGTGCGGGTGCCCGCCGGTGGCGCCGGCCCGCCGGGATGCCCGAGGCACACCATGTCCACGTCGAGGAAGGTGATGGGACCGAAGTCTCGATCCCCTGCCGGGCGGCAGATCGTCACTGCAGGATCGAACGTCGTTCCGGCGCCGCAGTCGCGCGAGGTGGTAGGCGTCACCGACGGCATGGGCGGAACGGTCGCGACCGGGTCGGCGGTGCACGCGGTCAGGGCGAGGGCCAGGGCTGCGACGAGACGTTGCATCCGGTGCCGGGAGTGGGATTTGAACCCACACGCCCTTACGGACAGCGCCTTTTGAGGACGCCACGTCTGCCATTCCGTCATCCCGGCGTGCGACCGGAAAACTCCGGCGCGGCGGTCAGTATACGGACCTGTCCCCTATCCTTCAGGTGTGAATCTCATCGCGGACTACGCCCTCATCGGGGATTGTCACTCAGCAGCACTGGTGGGCCGCGATGGCGCGATCGACTGGGCGTGCTTCCCGCGCTTCGACTCGCCCAGTTCCTTCGCACGCATCCTCGACGACGCGCGAGGCGGCCACTTCACCGTCGCGCCGGCCGGCGGCGCGATCGCCACTTCACGCGCATACATCCCAGAGACCAACGTGCTCGTCACGACGTTCGAAACCGCGAGCGGCGTGTTGGAGGTCACCGACTTCATGCCGACGTCGGTGGTGTACCGGCACACGATCATCCGGCGCGCACGGTGCGCCGGCGGATCGGTCGAGGTGGAGATGGCCTGCGCGCCTCGGTTCGAGTACGGCCTGTTCTCCCCCGGCTTCACCCGGGTCGCCGCGACCGCCGCCGAGATCGTCGGCGGTGCCGACGCCCTCGACCTACGGTGCACGCATCCGGTCGACCGGCTGCCATCCGCGGTGATCGCGCGGTGGGAACTTGGGGTCGATGAAGAGGTATGGATGGAGCTGAGCTGGCGACCGAGCCACACCGACGCCTCCTTCTCGATCGATCCCGACGCGGTACGCCGCCGCACCGAGGACGCCCTGCAGGACACGATCGATTTCTGGCGCGGGTGGCTGGGACAGTGCTGGTTCGACGGCGAGTACCGCGATCTCGTGCACCGCAGCGCCCTCGCGCTCAAGGCGATGACCTTCGCGCCTACGGGTGCACTCGTTGCCGCTCCGACGACGTCGCTGCCCGAGCACATCGGCGGTTCGCGCAACTGGGACTACCGCTACACGTGGATCCGTGACTCGACCTTGACGCTGACGTCGCTGTTCGTGCTCGGGTTCCGCGAAGAGGCCGCCGCGTTCAAGCGATGGCTCGAGCGCGCCGGCGCCGGGCGACCACAGGATCTGCAGATCATGTACGGCGTTGGAGGTGAGCGCTCGTTGCCGGAGCGAGAGCTGACCCATCTCGCCGGCCACCGCGATTCCTCTCCGGTGCGGATCGGCAACAGTGCCGTCGATCAGTTGCAGCTGGATTCCTACGGGCAGGTTCTCGAAGCCGCGTGGCTGTATCGCAAGGCCGGCGGCGAGCTGACCGACGATAACTGGCGCTTCCTCGCCGCGCTCGCCGACCTCGTATGCATGCGTTGGAAGCTCCCAGACAACGGCATCTGGGAGATCCGAGACGAGCCGCGCCACTTCACGCATTCGAAGCTCAACTGCTGGATCGCGCTGGATCGCGCGATCAGGATCGCCGGGGCGAGCGGCCGGCCGATCCTGGAGCACTGGCGGCGCGAGCGCGAGGCGATCCGCTCGTACATCCTTAACGACTGCGCACCGCAGGGATGGCTGCAGCAGGCGGCAGGGTTCGGGGTCCCCGATGCGGCGACGCTGCTCGTTCCGGCGGCGGGACTCGTGGCGACGACCGATCCGATCGCGCAGAAGACGATCGAGGTCGTACGACGGGTCCTCGAGCAGGATGGCTTGCTGTACCGCTACCTCACCCCCGACGGCCTCGAGGGCGGCGAGGGCGCCTTCCTGTTGTGCTCGTTCTGGCTGCTCGACTGTCTCACCTTCTCCGGACGGCTCGAGGAGGCAGACGCGTTGCTGAAGCAACTCGTGGGATTCGCGAACGACGTCGGGCTGTTCTCAGAAGAGATGGACGTGCGAACGCGAGAGCCCCTTGGGAACTTCCCGCAGGCGTTCAGCCACATGGCGCTGGTGCTCAGCTGTGCGCATCTGGCGGCGGCGAAGGAGGGCCTCATCCCCACGGGGCCGCACGACTACGCGGAGCTTGCGGTCGACCGGCTGGTCGCGCGGGTGCGCGCCGAGCGTTCGATGCAGGGCTGATCAGCGAACGGCGAAGAGCCAGCCGCTGGCGGCGGCGACCAGCAAGCAGATCGCGATAAGAACCTCCACCGACCGCAAGCGCAACCCGGGGCGCGTCCCGTTCACCCAGGACGGCACATCGTCGGGCGATAGCGGTGCGTTCGACCTCGGCGCGAGGTCACCCAGCCAGCGCTGCGCGCGCAGCAGTTCGGTGATCGGGGTGCGCTTTGGGAAGATGCCGATCCTGATCCGGCGCGCGGGAGCAGCAGCGGCCCGCGGCGTCGTCGTCTGCATCGTCTTGCTCCAAGGCACTGTTGCCTCCGTATCCGCTCAGATGGTGCATCGGCACGGATGCCCGTGAACATGAGCAGAACGGGTGGTAAGGGGCGCGCGAAGGGGTCAGCGCGAGACGCGGCGCGAAGGGGTCAGCGCGTCACGGCGGCGCGCAGCTCTGCGATGAAGGAGCCGAGCGCCTCCGCGGGATCGACCGCTTTCGCGATGCGGTCGATCACGGCGGTGCCGACGATCACGCCGTCGGCGAACGTCGAGACTTCACGGGCGTGCTCGGGTGTTGAGACGCCGATGCCGACCGCGACCGGCAGATCGGTCTCTGCCTTGATCCGGTCCACCAGCGTTTGCGCCGTCGCGTTCAGCGAATCGCGCAGCCCGGTCACCCCCAACAGCGACGCGGCGTAGACGAATCCACGTGAGGCGTCGGCGACCATGCGCAGG
>JBKJXT010000329.1:0-9277 GCA_046716205.1 Actinomycetota bacterium | reverse complement strand
CGGAAGCGATCGGGGAAGATCTGATACACGATCCCATCCTGCATCTCCGGCATCACCGCGATCCCCGGGCGGTACGAGGTGATCGCGTAGGGCGTCATGCAACAGGGGACCTGATAGGCATCCGGCGTCCACGTCGCCGTGCCCCAGCCGCCGTCACCGGTGAACTCGCCGAAGCCGTTGTCCCCGTAGCGAACGACCCGCAGCCCGTCGGTTACCTCGAACGTATACAGGTAGGTGGCCTCGCGCTCGACGACGAGGGACGCTTCCCAGTAGTCGCACGCTCCTTGACCGTCCAGCGCCGCGTTGAAGCACGTGACTCCAACAGCGGCGCGGGACATCGCGACCGTGTCGGTGGCCGAGCTCCCGTGTTGCGCGATGCGCAGCGTCGCGGACGTCACATCGTTCGATCGCGTCCGCAGCCGCAGCGTCACGGTGCTACCGGCCTCCACCGCGCCGGAGGGGCGCCGGTACATCTCATCGCCACTGTTGTGGCCGAGCGCGGCGTCCTCGATCGCGTTATCTCCACCCGCGCCACCGGCGGGCGCGAGCGATGTGATCAAGACCAGACAGGCCGACGCGACGATGGCTGCGCGCGTCATCTCCGGCACACGCGCGGTGAGAACGCCTCGTCTTCTCGCGGGTAGGCACCGATGTTGTTGCGCTCACCCCGGCGCACGTAACAGAACGAGCCGGGTGTGCCGATCCAGGGATCGCGTCCGCTGGGATCCCACCAGATGATCGCGGCGTCGTTGACGAAGGTGTGATCGCGATCCTCGAACCCGACCTTACCCTCGAAGTAGGGGCTCGGCGGGTTCGGGAAACGGGTGTTCCACATGCCCTGCTGGAACGACTGCGCTGTCAGGTTCGGTCCCGCCATCTGGATGCCCGACGCCAGCACCAGGAACTGGTGGTACAGGTAGTGCGCCCCGAAGTAGATGAACGGGTTGCCCTGGTAGTCGTAGCTGGGGTTCGCGTACTGGGTCGCGTGGTACCAGGTCTCGTTGGCCGGGTCGACCTGCTTGTTCCAGAACTGCAGCCCGAAGGTATGCGCCGCCTGGTTCTGCGGCATCTGGCTCATGAACGCGTTGCCGTCGTGGTAGGCGTAGGAGCTCAGGATCCATTCGGGTTCGTAGCTCTGCCCCTGCGCCGTCGACATCAACTGGCGCGTCGTAGAGGAGTGGCAGACGCACATGATCGAGGTGACGTCGTTGTCGCGCGCCGTCACGATCGCGTTGAGCGATTGCCCCGCCGTCTTCTCGTTCGCCTGCTGCCAGCCGGCGCCCTCCTTCTCGAAGTCCACCGAAGCCAGCAGCGGCTGGATGTCGCACGCCGCGAGCTCGCGCTTCAGCGCGGAGGCATCCGGCTCCGGAGCGTCGGAGTAGTTGTTGGTCACCAGCATGAACTTGCGCTGTTGGGTGATGACCTCGGCGCCCCCATGGGACGCGGGCTTGCCGTTCAGCTGCCGGCAGATATAGCTGCCGAGGTGGCGACCGATCTTGTCGAAGGACGGCAGGTAGGCCCACTGGTAGGGCGCGAACTTCGACAGGTGCTCTTCGCTGCGGCGATCCGGGTGGCTGCCGACGCTGATGATCCCCAACTGCGCGAGCCGGTCGTAATAGAACTGCTGGTTGCCGCCGACGTCGCTGTAGGACAGGGACGCGAAGATGTCCTGCGCCTTCGCCGCTTCTGCGCACGCACGCATCTCGTCGGGTCGCCACCCGCCGCAGTTGGGCACGCCGACGAGCACGAGCTTGCGGTCGAAGAACTGGAACCGCTTGTTGAAGAACGCGAACAGCAGGTTGAGCACCTCGTCGTTCTCGCGCGCCGGAACGGCGATCCGTATCTCGTCGGCGGTCACGCCCGGCGCCCCTGTGTCACCGCCGTTGTCGCCGTCCCAGTACGCGCGGCATGGTGGTGACTGCGTGTCTTCGATCTGACGCGGGGGATCGCCGATGCACCGCTTCACCCGCTGCACCTCGATACTGGCCGCGGCCGACGGTGAGGGGATCCCGCCGGGCGCGCCACCCTCCGAACCTTGCGAGCCCCGTCCCGACTGCGAGGTTTGGTCGCGGGGCGCATCGGTGATCGCTCGTACCGCCTCGGGCGCGTACTCCGGCGTCGGGGGCGGTGGCGGCTGCGCCTGGTTCAGCGCCGTCATGATCAACATGAGGATCGACAGCGCTAGCCCGCCGAACACGTAGCTCGGCGTGCGCTTCCGTTCGTCTCCTAGGGCGACGCTCATCTCACCACCATCACCGTCAGGTTCGAGGGACAGACATCGCTTCCCTGCACGCGCTGGCGCGCCACCACCACGTCGCCGAGCCGGTCGGTCCCTGCGGGCGCGCCCGTGTTGGCGTTGCGGTCGTAGGAGGGGAAGTTCGAGCTGGAGATGTCGACGCGGAGCGCGTGCCCCGCTCCAAGCACGTACGCGACGTGGCCGCACCAGATCCGGTAGCGCTCGATGACCTCCGGCGATAGTGGTTCCGCCGCGGTTCCGTTGCGGTATCGGGCGCGCACGATGCCGTCGCAGATGCTCATCGCGCGGCCGTCCGGCGCCACGTCGATCAACTTCGCGGTGAAGTCGGTGTCCAGCGCGCTCGAGGATGCATACAGCTCGACGACCACCGGTCCGGTGAGCGTGAGGGCCTCCGAGACCGGGGCGGCGGTGAACGACAAGACGTCGGATCGCGCGCCGCCGGTCAGTCCGTCCTGGTCCATCGGCCCCACCGGGAGCTTGAACGCCGTGCCGCCTCGGGAGAGCACCGGGTCGTGGGGGTCGTAGTCGAACGCTGCGCTTGAGGGTCGCGCCACCGGTCGTTCCGCCAGCCTGCCACCGGCGGGATCGAGGAACAGACGGTGCGGACGTGCGCCCGGCGGCGGCCACGACGGTGCGCTCTGCCAGGTGTTCGCGCCGAGCAGGAAGTAGGTGACCGGCGCGAGATCGCGTAGCGCGCGCGTGTCGTCGAGCAGCCACTCGACGGACCAGTCGTGGTCTGGATCGAGCCCGAACCGGAAGGTGGCCTCGCCCGCCGGGAACTCCGTCAGCGGATCGCCGTGCCCCAATGGCAACACGATCATGCGGTGGTGGTCCCGAACCGGGGGAGGGCTCGTGCGGCGCAGGTGCGCGAACTGCAGGAAGGCATCCGTGCAACTCGGGTCATACCAGCCCGCGAGCACCAACGCCGGCACTTCGATCACGTCGTCGTCTGGCCCGCGGTCCTCGAAGGCCATCCGCGCCGGCGGTGTGGCGAAGATGTCCCGCCACATCGGCTCGAACTCGGCGGATCCTTGCACCGGCCACGGATCCGCAAGCTCCCATCGAGACAGGCCCATGTGATCCCGCAGCTTGTCCGGATCGATCCGCGTCCCCACCACGATCTGCTCGGGCTCGAACGAGCGCGCGTAGAGCTCCTTGGCCGCCGGACGCGGGATGCCGAACACCTCTGCCGCCTGACGCGGCAGCCAGTGCGTGATCGTCGCGAGCTGGAGCGGGCCGCCCGGTGCCCGGAAACGTTGTGGGCGGTGCCACCATGGCGAGAGAAGCGGCGCGACCGCACGCAATGCCGGCGGGTGGCGAAGGGCCGCATCCCACTGCAAGAACCCGCGGTAGGAGAACCCGCGCATGGCGACGTCTCCTGTGCTCCAGGGCTGTGCGGTGATCCAGTCGATCGTGTCGATCGCGTCCTGGCCGTCTCCGTTCATGAACGAGAACTCGCCTTCGGACTCGAACCGTCCCGCGACGTCCTGGAGTACGACGGCGACGCCGTCGCGGCACAAGGCGTGTGCGCGATCGACCTCTTGCCAGCGACCGTAGGGCGTCCGTAGCAGGGTCGCGGGCCATGGACCCTGACCTGGCGGCAGCGCGACGTCGGTGCGCAGCGTCCGCCCGTCGCGCATCGGCACCAGTACCGCGTGCAGGTGGCGGGTCGCGACATCGGTGCGCTGGAGCTTCATTCCTTCATCAACTCGATCGCCTCGCTGCGACCGTTCGCCCATATCACCGTGCAATGCAACTCTTTGCCCTTGAACGCGGGGCGGCAGTCCCACCGCGACTTGTCCACGAAGCTCGGTGCTTGCTCCGGCTCCTTGTCGACGACGAACTTGCGGTTGTCGTCTACCGACACCAGATCGGTCTTCTTACCGTCCACCGCGATCACGCTGCCGCCGACCGCGACGGTGACACCCACGTCGGCTGCGGTCGATCCGCTGTAGGTACCCGAGCGGATCTCCTCGGAGGGCTGCGTGCTGCACCCCGACAACGTCAACGCAAGCACCAGGACGGCACGTCTCATCCCCGAGGGACCTCCGAGATGATCGCGGTGCGGCTCTCCTTATAAACCGCGCCGTCCTTGGTTCCGGTGGTCGTGCGCGATTCCTTCACGAGCAACCCGCCGTACTGGCTTGCGACGTTGATCCGCCAGAGCGTGTCGGTATCCTCGGTGGGGCTCAGCGTCTCCACCGATAGCTCCGCGAGCCACGTGTCGATCAACTGTCCGCAGGCGTCGACGCGCTGCTTGCCGCCGTTCGCCTCGATCAGCTGTCCCGAAACGACCATGCTCGTCTGGCTGACCACGTCGGTGCCCGCCGACCTCCACGAGCTGATGCGGCGTCCCAAGGGGTCGGTCTGGCGGGGCGGGATCGGCAGGATCGTGATCGGCGGCACCGGTGTGAAGCCGCTCTGCTGACCGTTGACGATGCGCTGCACCCGGGTGAGCTGGATCGCGTCCGGGGTGATCTGGTAGCTCGAGATCGTCACCTCGACCCCTGCGACCTCAGAGACGTCGTAGCGCGGGTAGTCGGTACCGGTGCTGCGTCCGATGTTGCCGACGTTCCGCATGCCCAGCGGTGCCAGCGTGGTGGTCTCGCTGCCTGCGATTCGCTCACCGGAGAATCGGAAGCGGTAGGCCGCCCCGACCGGCGGGGCGGGCACGTGGTCGGTCGCTTCCTTCTTCGGGATGGCCAACGGATGCGCCCCGGGACACGGCTTCGGGGGCAGCGGCGGCGGCGGCACGTCGATCGGCGGCAGCTCCTCCGGAGGGATGGTCGGGGGCACGATCACGTACCCGCCGGGAACGGGGTGCACTCCCACGGGTGGCAGTGCGCCGTTGGGTCCGAACGCTACGTCCACGGCGACGTTCTTGCCGACGACCTCCAGCGGAACGCTGGGTCCGCCGCAGGCGACCAGCACGAGGATCAGCGCGAGCGGGAACGTTCGTTTCATGAGGAGCCTCGCTGGTAGGTGATGATCGACGACAGCAACTGCTTGGGGATGCCGAGCTCCGGCTTCACAACGAGCACCTCGAACAGGGTCCCGCCGGGCGGCATCCACAGGTACAGCGCGATCTCTTCGAGCCGCTGTTCGCCGACCCACTGATCCATGACCTTGAACCACCGGTAATCCTGCTTCTCGATCGAGCCGCGGATCCCACGACGGACCGCCTCCTTGCGCGTGTTGTACTGACGCTTCAGGACCGAGATCTGCAACGAGGCTTGGACCTCGCCACCCTTGCGCAGCGTGAAGACCTTGCCGTCGGCCACCAGCGAGACGTCGTAGGACGTGCGGAACGCCTTGGCCGCGGCGGTCTCCTCGCGGACGTCGAACCCTTCGATGACCGGTGGCAGGATCCGCGGGGGCAACACTGGTTGCGGCAGCGCTTGGGCTCCGTCGCTGCACGCCGCGGCACCGGCCACAAGCACCGCGAGCGCCATCCAGCGAAGCACGATCGTCATGATGTCACCGCCGTCGTGCGTCGCCTGCGGAGCGCGCCTCGCAGGACGGCGCGCAGCGCCAGCCGTGGCCAGACGTTGGGCATGCTCGGATCGAACGGCTCGCGCAGCGACCGGCGCGACGTCAACGCGAGTAAGCGCGTCAGTCCCGTCTGCGCACGCGTGAGGCGACGTCGCAGCGACCGCGCCATGGTCGACGCCGCCTCGACGTCCTCATCGGTGATGCCGCGCGACAGATCGCCCCACAGCGAGCGAGTCACGAGCCAGGCCATCTCTTCGTGCTCGTCGTCTGGCGCGATCCGCTCGAGGAACTCCAGCGGCGTGTCGTAGGGGTCGCCCGCGTTGAGGTCGTTCGCGGCGTCACGGAACTCCGCGTAGGCCACGGCGATCCGATCGCGCGCCCCACGCGCGCGCGCCCATCGCCGCCGTTTGCGCGAGCGCAACGACCGCAGCAGCGCCGGGTAGAACGCCCACAGCAGCGCGCCCGTCGCGATGAACGGGCTCGCGACCAGCAGCCAGTACCGGATCACGATGTACAGCAGCAGCGGGTTCTGCTTCACCAGCGGGATGTAGATCTCCAAGGTCAATTCATCGCTGGGACGGGTGAGCACGTCGCGGTTCTTGGCATCCGAGCTGAGGCTCGCGCGCGCCCGCGGCGGCACGCCAAGCACCGGCACCCACCCCCGCCCCGGGAACCAGGCCTCGAGCCAGTTCGCACCGTGGCGCGGGCGCACCTCCCATGCATCCTGCACGAGCTCGCCCCGGTGGAAGCCGTAGCCGATACGCGCCGGGATCCGCGCCCACCGCGCGAGCATCGCCTCCGCGGCGGTGATCTCGAACGGGGTCGCCTCCGCGCCGCCGAGCATCTCCTCGACGCGTTCGGGTCGCACCGGCGCCGGCACGCCCGAGCCCGCCGCGACCACCTTCTCGTACAGGCGCGCCCGCAGGTACTGCAGGCGTTCCCACTGGTTGGGCGGCGCACCGTCCATGAGCGTCGCCAAACCCGGCGGCATCGGTGCGACCTCTGTATAGGGCAGAAGCTCGTCGGGCACCTGCCCCGCCGACGCCGCGAGCTCAGGACCGCTGGGCGGGGCGACGGCGCGCACCGTGTAGGTGAACTCGCGCCCGGGGCTCGAGCCGCTGACGCGCAGCACCTGCGTCCGGCGGTCGATCTTCGCGGTCGTCGTGTCGACCTCGACCGGGTTGGGCGGCGCCGGGATCGTGAATCCTTGGAGCGCTTGCACGGTGAACGACGCCGTCACGCTCTCGCCGCCGACCTCCGCGCCGTCGAGCACCCCCGCGCTCCCCAGCGGCGCCATGCGCTGTTGGTCCACGGCCGGCAGCAACCAGGTGTCGTCGTCGTAGGAATCGAGGACGCCCAGGCGCCACGGCCCCGGCATCTCCGACTCGACGCGGAACAGCACCTCGTCCTTGACCTCGCTCAGCGGCACGATGCGCGGCTTCTGCGGCTTGGGGTCGACGATGCGGTCGGCGGCGGGGAACAGCACCTCGAGCCGGCTCAGTCCCGCGATCAGCGCACACACCGCCACCAGCGCGGCTGCCCCGCGCACGACCTGGCGCAGCTCGAAGCGCACGCCTCCGGTCTCGCCTGCGACGTGGGCGGTATACAGCACCATCGACGCGCCGACGAGCGTGACGAGGCTCACCAGCGTCGAGACGACTTCGCTCCCTTCGGCCTGCAGCAGCCCGCCGCCGAAGATCAACGGGAGCACCAGCCCCGGCATCAGCAGCGGCTTACGGGTCGACAGACCGAGCGAGCACAGCGCCCCGGCAAGCAGCACCGACAGTGACACGAACAGGAAGCGCCAGCCCGGATCGAAGGGCACCGGCGGCTGCAGCAGACCGCCGTTGCGGATCGCGCGCATCACCAGCTCGGGCACGGTGCCGGTCGAGCCGGTGGCGTTCGGCAGAGCGATCGACGCGACCACCGCCGCGAGGAACGCCGCGGGGATCAGCAGGTACTCCGCCGACGACCGGGACGACAGGCGCGCAGCCAGCCCGATCGTCGCCACACCGACGCCGACGGCGAGCACGCCCAGCATGCGCGCCAGCGATCCTTCGAAGATCCCGCCGAGCATCCACGCGACGGCGAGCGCTGCGAGACCCGCGGCGATCAACACGCGCGAGCGAGGCAGCGGCGGCGGTTCGAGGCCGGCGGGTTGCGCCGTCTCCGGGACCGCGGGCGCGCGCGGTGGCGTCGGCGCCGCGGTCGCCTCCAGCAGGATCTCCTCCGCCGTCTTCACCGGCGTCCTCCGGCCATGTCCTGCGCGAACACCTTCGCCAGCGGCATCTGCGGCCGAAGCTGCAGGACCTCGCAGCCGAGCACCGAGGCGCCGGCGAGCATCTGCGGGTCGGTCTCCTCCCAGGTCAGCACGACGAGCACGACACTCTCGGTGCGATCCACGAGCAGTTTCATGCGCGCTGCTGCCTGAGCGTCGAGATGCGGCGTGATGACGATCATGTGGTCGTCGAACTGGCGCCCGATCACGACGCGGTCGATGGCATCCGACAGCGTCGCCCGCACACGCTGCACGCGCGCAAGCTCGTCGAGCATCCTCATGTGTTCGCTGGAGCCGCGCGCCGCCTTCACCAGACGGCGGTCGTTGGCCTCGATCGAGACCGAGAATCCGTCCTTGAGGTGCTTGGTCGCCAGCGACGCGGCCGCTTTCACCGCTGCCTCGAAGGTGTCGCTGGCGTCGCCGGGGGAGTGGAACCGCTCGTCGTTGTCAACCACGATCCGCACCTTGTCGGTGATGCCCTGCTCGGACTCGCGTACGAGCACCTTGCCGGTGCGCGCCACCGCGCGCCAGACGATCCGGCGCAGGTCGTCGCCCGGCTCGTACTCGCGCATGCCGTAGAACTCGAACCCCGACGGCCACGGCTTGGAGAAAGGTGGCCGCACCGGCGGATCCTCCCATTGCCGGGTGAGCGGCCGGTCTGTTACGCCCTCGGTGGAGGGGTGCACGATGATCTCGATCGGGTCGGCGAGCTTCGCCGACAGACGCGTCAGTCCGAACGGATCCGTCCAGACCGCGCGCAAGGGTCCCACGTCGTACACGCCACGTACGCGCGGGGTGACGACGTAGGTGTGCGAGAGCGTGGCGCCCCGTGCGAGCCCGCCGAACGGGATCCGCGGTGAACGTCCCAGGTGGGGATGAAGCTCCTCTTCGATCAGGAACCCGCCGAGCCGGCGTTTGGAGCTCACCTGGAGCTCGATCGCGAAATGCTGTCCCTGGCGCACGCGCGTGGGGACCTGCGAGCGCACCGCCTCCAGCGCCGCGCGCCGCCGGCCGAGCCACCGCGCCGACACCAGGACCAGCACCCCGCCGTACGCCAGCAGGTACAGCGTCCGGCTTCCCAGCAGCCGCGCCACCAGCCACACGACCGGCATCAGCCCGAGCGTCACCGCGCCTGCGGTGGTCAGGCCGAGTCGGTCGAGCAGCTTCCTAGTCATCAGGTCGACTTCACCATCGGCGGCTTCACCCGCTCTACCAGGCGCGCGAGCACCTCGCTCACCGAGTCCCCGCGC
>JBKJXT010000328.1:0-7011 GCA_046716205.1 Actinomycetota bacterium | reverse complement strand
ATCCGGTATCGCATCAGGCCCACACCGCCTGCGCTGCGGCACGCGCGGCGCGCTTGGCCTGGCTGACCGCGCGCGCGCCGGCGCCCGAGAACGCCGTGCCCAGCGCCCAGAACGGGATCTTGAACAGCAGATACAAAAGACACCCGATCACCAGCAGATCGATCAGCCCGCCGCCGGAAGGAAGCCCGAGCACGCCATCGGCGCTGAGAAACACGCGGAACGTCGCGGCGAGCAGCATCGACTGCAACACCGGCGCAGTAAGGAGCGCCAGAGTCGCGCGCCACCACGCGCGCGCGAAGCCTTCGGTGTGGGACAGCGAGTGACCGGCGAGCATCAGCGGCGCGCCGGTCACCAGGATCACGATCGCCGCGATCCGAACTACGTACGCGACCAGCACGAGGATCGCGATGATCACGATCGCCAGCGCGAATAGCGCCAGGAACGGGTTCGTAACCGCGGCCGCCGCGAGCGATTCCATCATGCGCCCCGATACCTCAGATGGGTCGAGCGCGGCGCCGAGCATCGCCTCCGACAGCGCGTTGGACAGCGAGATCATCTGACGCACCAGCAGCAGGCTCACGTTCGCCGCGCCCGCGGCGACCAGCAGGCGCGGCAGCAGCTCCTTGGCGGTGAGCTGCGAGGCGAAGCCGCCGCTGGCCATCACGATCCCCGCGCCGGCGAGCACGAACAGCAGCAGCGCGGCGTCGGCGATCCCGAGCGAGAAGCGCCATAGATCGGCGATCCGCGGGTTGTCCGCAAGCGGCGGCGTTGCGAAGACCGTTCTGCCGAGCAGGCCGAAGACGGGCCGCAACGCGGAGGTCACCAGGTCCGCGAACCACTGGCTAATCGCGTAGCGGACCCGTCCGATGACATCCCATAAGGCAGGCTTGCCTTGCTCCTCGAAGCCGGGCGCGGGCGACGGCGAAGCAGACGGCGCGGGCGTCGCAAACGACGACGCGACTGGTGCGGCCGTTTGCGAGGGTTCCGCGCGAGCGGGAGTCGCGGCAGCGACAAACGCGACCGCGACAAGAACAGCGACGGCCGTCACCGCAATTAGCGCGCGCGCGACGCTCATGCGCCGATGATCCCTTTGACGATCGCAACCACGACCGGCGCGAGCAGCGCGAGCCCGAGGCCCACTAGCGCGGACTTCGCCGCGCCTTTGGCCTTCTCGACGCCGGACGGGTCGCCGCCGGCGATCACGTACCGAACGCCCGCGTAGGTGAGCGCCGCGATCGCGAGCGCCGCTAGGACCGCCACGAGCGCGTTGCGGATGCCGTCGAGGATCCCCACGATCCGCTCCATGCCCGGATCGAGTGCGAGCACCGCGACGACGATCCGATCGAGGCCTTCCATGACCCTCCTCTCGTTTGGACCGGCTCGCGGGGCGGAGCCTTCGGTCGCCTCCTCCTTCCCGAGCCGCCGCCCTCACTGGCGACCTCGGCGGGACTTCCACCCCGCGATGCCGGCATCACCCAAGTCGTGGCGGAATCGCCGAAGTGGTCGCGCACGCAGCCGACTTTCGGCGGAAGGCTGAGGGAAGGGCGCCGCGGAAGGCGCTCGGAAGGTCAGCGACTGTTCTAGACCGCGGATGCACGCGCAAGGCGAAGAGATGGCGGCCCCAAGGGACGAGGAAGATGCTCTTGAGCTATTGAGCGATGTCCGGGAGCTGCTCGCGCAGCCAGGTCCCGAGGCGTGCCCGGATGCGGCGTCTGCGCGACTGGAGGGCGACCAGCGTGATTCCCCACTCGGCGCACAGCAGCGGCGTCCTGCGCCGGTCCGCGGTGAGGATCTCACTGTCCTGCGCAGAGATGACGCCTTGCACCACTGCGCGCGCCACGACTTCAGCGGGCTCGAGGTCGAACCATCCATCGGCGCGAAGCTCCGCTTGTGAGCACCAGTCGTCGGGCTCGGGAGCTTCGGGTTGCCGGGCCACCGGCGTCTCGTGCGACTCGTGGCCGAGGGCTTTCAGCGAGGCCTCCCTGGCGCGCCACCGGGCCCGGTTCAGAAGCCGACCGTCGACGTTGCAGGCGCCGGGGCAGATCCGGCGAACCTCCGACCAGAAGCCGAGCATCATCTCCGAATGCAGGTCCTCTTGCTCCAGCGAGGTCGTCGCGCGGAGCGATCGCGCCGAGCGCACCAGGGCGGGTGTGAACAGCCACGCGAGCAGCAGCCGCGCCCGGTCATCGCCGCAGGCGGCCTCGCAGCACAGGGCCGCGAGAGCGGCGTCCTTGTGGCCGCGTTCCCCCGAGCGGCAGAGAGTCGCCAGTGATTGGATGTCGGTGGCCGCGCGCAGGTTCAGGTGGCGGCCCCGCCAGCGCGCAAGCGCCGTTTCCAGCGCTCCGAGCTGCCGGTCGGCCTCGACGCTCTCCTCGATCGCACGGAAGATTGACATGGCCCCAGCCTGCGCGAGGGGCCTTCCGTCTCCCTTCCGCGGGGGCCTTCCCCGAGCCTTCCGCGAGCATTCCGCCGGCTTGGGTTTATGATTAGGTGACGAAGGGGTACGGAGAGTGACATAGCAGTCTTGGGCACCCCTGAGGCAGGGCGAATGACCATTTCCCGTGGCTCACCAATCCGCCAAGAACACAGCCCCCCTCGTCTCGACCCGACTACAGGTTCCCCGCCAGCGCTCGCACCCCTCGATGTGGCCAAGACGATCCTCGTCCTTAGTCCCGACGGGTGCCGGTCCGGGGAATTGGTCCAGGCGCTGCAGCGCCGAGGGTTGCCGGCGGTCCAGGCCGGGTCGCTTGAGGAAGCGACGTACTGGACCGAGGAAGCACCGCCGGTCCTCGCGATCCTCGACCTGCGCGCGCAACGCTGGCGGCCCGTCCTCGCCGCCCTGCGAAGCGCCGGTCGCCTCATCGTCGCGGTGACCAATGATCCGGCCGAGAGACGCATGGCACTGGAAGCCGGATGCGTCGACGCAACCTCGAGGACGGTCGATGCCGATGAGATGGCTTTGAAGGCGTATCGGCTCGTCCGGGAACGGCGCGTCGTGCGCACCTTCACGGGCGCGGCCGGACCACTCGAAGTCGATCTCGGCGAGGGGCGGTTGCGTTGGCGAGGCGAAGATGTCCGCGTGCCGCCTCAGGTCCTCATGCTGGCCGCCGTTCTCATCGCGCACGCCGGTCGTCCCGTCGCAACGCCCACGCTTCTCCAGGAACTCTGGCAGGACCCGTGGTCGGGCCCGGACCGGCTCCACAAGACGATCTGGAGGCTTCGGCGCGCACTGGGATTACCAAGAGACTCGGGCTTTCTGTGCGCGCGCCGTGGGTACGGGTACGGGATCTTCCCGGACGCCGACGCCGCGAATGACGCACCTGTTCAACTGAAGACCATCATCGATGACGCGCTAGGAAGTGGAGCAGCTCGCCTGACGGCGAGGCGCGAGGAAGATACACACTCTGCCCTCGCGTCCAGGTGATCGATCCACAGAGCTCATAGACCATCCGCGAGACGCTTGGAGGCCGTCCAGTTGTCAGGGCCCGACGACTTGGAACTACTGCTGGACGATCTCGTGCAACAGGTCGTCGAAGAGGCCATGGCCGAGGTCGCACAGGACGCGTCGACTCAAGATCTAAGGGCGGTGCTCGCCAAGCTCCGTGACGTGTCGCGCCGTCGAATCCAAGATGCTGTTGACGCGATGCCGGTCGATGAACTCAGGCTGCTGTTCTGTGTGATGGTGGACCGATCGGTCAAGGCCAAGGTCCAGGAACTCATTCAAGCCGCCTCTCCGCAGCCTTACACGTAGCTTCCAGCGTCGAACTGAACAAGTGAGATCCACCTTCACGTCGTACTCACTTCCCAGGGAGCCGAGGTAGTGCGGTCCCGATGTCTGTCCATCGAAGCTGCGATCTTCGCCCTGGAAGAGGGGAACCCTACCCGCGCGACCTTCCTTCGGAAGCGGATCATCGGCTTGCAGATTCCTGATCCGAAGCCTGCGGCATACGAGCGTTGTTGAGCCTAGACCTCCCACTCGTGAACTCCCCTTCAGCGCCAGACATGTCGGCGATCACGAATAATGCCTCAAACCCTGATCACGAGAAGTGCGCAGGCCCTGGGAGATCCGAGGACTTCGTTGTTCCCGCAAAACAGGTCGCCCGCTCGAAGGCACTTCGAAGGCGAGGCCGCCTCCCGCGACGGGGTCGCGCCGTCCCATTAGCAGCGGACGATAAGGCGACGCTCTATGGGAGCGTCCCCGCCGTTGAGTGGAATCAAGGACGCGAACCTTGCGGGACACCACGCCCGCGCGTTTGGCGATCGCCACGGTGTCTTCGAACAGCCGGCGCGGACGCACCGAGGCGCGCAGCCGGTTGCGCATCCCGACCAAAACCGTGGGATGAAACGACCTGCACGCAGCTCCCAGACCCGCGGCAGCCTGCCAGCGAAGATCGAACGCGAGCCGGTCACACGCCTCGGCGTCGCTGAGTCCTTCGAAGCTCAGCAACAGCATCACCGTCGCCATCGTGCGCGCGGGGATCGTGGGGCGGCCGCGGTGTGAGTCGGGTGAAACAGTCTGCGAAATACTCGTCGCCGAACATCCGGTGGCCTTGCTCGGCGAGCAGGCGGTAAAGCGATCCTTCAACGAGCCGGTCGCCCAACAGCCGGGCGTCTTCGAACTGAACCTGGGTTGGAGCCTTCCCTCTGGCCATACTGCGATGTTCTCACGCCATGACCGAAACACCGCCGAAGCTGGCGATTAAATCAGGGGTCTCCCAGGGAGCGACTCCTTCTCGTCCGGACAGGCACATCAGATCTCCCTGCTCGTCGTGATCGCTCACAGCGTTCCTCTCTCTTGCGACGGAGGCAACCAGGTGACGCAGGAGCACGCATGCGTTCCGCATCGGAGCTGAGGGTGAGGAGTGGGTCGGCGCCGTCCTCGACACACTTGTGACCCGCGGCTACCTGCTGTTCCACGATGTTCCCCTCCGAGGGTACGGCAACATCGACCACGTCGCGGTCGGCCCGGGCGGCGTCTTCACGATCGAGACGAAGAACGCCACCGGGACCGCGAGGATCCGTCGTGGGAAGCTGCGAGAGAACGGCAGGCTTCGAGATGAATACATCGCGCAGGCACACCGCCAAGTGCTGGCGGTGTTGGAAAGGGTTCGTCGAGATCCATTGTTGGACGCGGCGGACGTCGTACCGGTGCTCTGTTCCGCGCGCGCCACAGTGGATGTGGGCCGGTCCGGCACGGGAGTGGTCGACGGGGTTCGCGTGGCTGGTCCACGGGGTGTGAAGCGCTTCATCGAACGCTCCGCCGCAAGCCTCACTCAAGAAATGGTCGATGGTGCGGTTGCGGCCCTTTCATCGACCCCTGACGCAAACGTTTCGAGCGCCGCCTTGACTCTCACTACAAGACCGATGCCCAGATGCTCGTGCGGATCGGAAATGCTTCTGCGTCGCAGGAAGTCTGATGGCAAGCCGTTCTACGGTTGCTCCCGCTTTCCCGTCTGCCGAGAAACGCGGCCCTGTGGGCTGAACCGCAGCCGATTCAGGACACCGAAGGCTCAGGAATCGGGGTCATGCATCTTCGTCCCGGACACGGAAGAGCCACGGTCGTCAATCGGCGAACGCCTAGATCCCGTAGGACTCGCGGCAGGTGCCCGCGAAGCTGTCTGGCCGTCTCATGGGTTGAGGAGCGGAGATTCCTTGATATCGAGATCAATGGTCCGAGGCGCCCCGAAGCCGGAGACGTGCCCAAACGCCGCGATGGCAGTGTAGGTTCCCTCCGCTACCTGGTCACCGTCGACGCATCCAGGGCGGGCGCGCTGGTTCCATTCGACGCGGTACGTGACTTCGTGTCCCGGCATCCATTGCTCTCGCCAGTATCGATCCAGGTAGTAGCCGCAGTCGTTCACGCGGGCCACCTCGGTCTCTCCTTGTTGGATGCGGAACGTCGCGAGCGGCGCGGAACTCGCATGGGTCACATAGCACGGTCGGTCCGAGCGGTTCCGGGCCGTCAGCGTGGGGTATACGGGTTCGCCCCTCTGGTAGGTGCGCTTGTCCAGAGAGAAGGTCAGCTCGATGTCTCGGGATGTGCATCCTACGGCCTTGGATGCGGTCCCAGATGGAGAGGGCGCGGGGTCAGGGGAAGGTGGAACGGAGGAACTGGACGGGCGATTCGTCGAGCGATCCATGGTGAGCGGCGATCCGAGCGTGGGAGTCGGGACGACTGACGTATGAGGCGCGCTCCCGGAGCCGCCCGCGTGGTTGGTCGGTGGCGCCTGTGGTCCGGAAGGAGAAAACCACGCAACAAGTACAACCGTGGAACTCATCACTACGGTCAAGACGACGATCGTCACGATCCATCGTCTTGCTCGGCGGGAGATCCTCATTGACATATGGACTCCGCTTCCCGACCGAATGCGAGGGGCGAGCCGCGTACCGGACGGCTAAGGAGGCTCGCTTCAATCAAGGCCCGACTCACCACTCGAGCATGCAGCCGGCCGCAGGCTCTGCACAGATCCCATCGGCGCGCGTGCGAACGAAGATGTCCGTCGTAACGTTGACGTCGCCTGGACTCACCGTAGAAGAGTCGCTAGTGAACACGGCGTGACGCCCGTCGGTGCTGATGCCGTTCACTCGTGTGTTGTAAGATGCGGCGGGGTTACCCGCCGGGCCGGAAGAGATTCGCCACGTCCGCTCCGCGACGAGATCACGAACGTAGATCTCGCCCAGCATCGACCCTCCGGGCGCAAGGTTGGGCGCCGTCGAGACGAAGACGACGAATCTGCCGTTTCCGCTGATCGCCTTCAGCGCGGAGTCCCACGCAGTCGTGCTTGCCCCGTCCCCCGACCACCCGTCGGACGCGACCGAGGCCAGTATGGTCCGTTTCGCCAATCGATCGCGCACGTACACGTCCGGAGAACCATTGGTATCGAGGGGGTTCATGTCGTCGCCCCAGGCGGTGAATGCTACGAACCTTCCGTCCCTAGACAATGATGGCCGCTGGCTGCCGCCGATGCTTTGAAGTCCCGTCACTGTCTTTGAGACGCGCTGGGTTTGGCC
>JBKJXT010000327.1:0-7278 GCA_046716205.1 Actinomycetota bacterium | reverse complement strand
GGCAGGCCGTGGGTGTGGTCCCAGTGGAGGTGGCCGATGAGGATCGTGCCGCGGAAGGCGCGTCCCTCCATCATCGCGGTGAGATTGCGCAGGCCCGTCCCGCCGTCGAGCACGAGACCTGGATCCTCGTCGCCGTGGGCGACGGCAACGCAGGATGTTTGGCCGCCGTATCGCACGAAGGGAGCACCAGGGGCCGGCGTCGAGCCCCGTGTCCCACAGATCATCAGGCGCACCGCGCGAGCATATCCAGCAGCCGGGCGCGCGCCGAATCGCGAGGTCGGAGCGCCCGCGACTGCCGCCGGCCATCTGGCGGCCGTCGCCGGTGCAATAGCCTGCAGGCGATGACTCGCTGGGTCGCCTTCCTCCGAGCGGTGAACGTTGGCAAGCGCCGCGTTCAGATGGAGCGTTTGCGCGCCGAGTTCGAGGCGCTCGGCTTCGACGAGGTATCGACCTATATCAACAGCGGCAACGTGGTCTTTTCGGCGGACGGGAAGGCGGCAGCCTTAGAGCCTACGATCGAGGCGCGCCTGCAAGAGGCGATCGGCTTCCAGGTAGTCACGTTCGTCCGCACCGCTGCGGCGGTAAGGAAGCTCGCCGACACCGACCCTTTCACCGCCTTCGGCGGTACCCACTTGGTTGCGTTCCTGCGGGCGCGCCCGACGGCGGCGCGGAAGGCGGCGATCGAGGGGCTCTCGAGCAAGACCGACGAGCTCCATGTGGCCGCCAGCGAGATCCACTGGCTGATCAGAGGGTCGTTCTTGGATTCGAAGCTGAAGGCGTCGGCGCTGGTGAAGGCGTGCGGGGGTCAGCAGAACACGACGCGGAACATGACGATGATCAAGAAGCTTGCAGCGAAGCTGAGCTGAGGTGGTTGCGCCGGGGAGCGTGACACGCCGCACACCAGCGCGCGCCCGGGTTCCGGCGCGACGCAAGAGGCGATGTAACCCGCGAAGGACGGATCAGACCGGATCCAGGCGCTCGATCGGCGCGACGTCTGCTGCCTCCATCCACTCTCGCAACGCGCGCGTCGCCTCCACGTCGCCTCGGTTGTAATCCAGGAGCCACTGCTTCGCGACGCGGCTTTCTTCGGTCTCCGGCGCGCCGACCGCGACGTCGTAGCGCACCATCGACTCACCGCCGCCCGGGTCCTCGACGTCCCACGAGAACCCTGCGAACGCGGCGACCGTCTTCAGCCCGCTCGAGCCGCCGGTGATCAGCTGAGAGTCGAACACGCGGAGCAGGTCGACCCACGCATCCGATGCGATGAATCCCTCGACCTCGTTGAGCACGCCAGCGGCGCGCCCCAACCCGCGCAGGTACTGGTTCTCGGCGGACGCGTTGTAGCAGTACGCCCGGAAGGTCAGCCCGCCCGCCTCGGCCGCGGCGCGCAGGTTCATCATCCACATCCAGAACCGCAGGAAGTTCGCAGCCTGCGACTCCGATGTCATCGGTTCCCACGTCGCGAACGGGTGATAGCCGTTCTCGGAGGCGAGCGTGCCCGACCGGTCGGTCGCCAGCGCGCCCCACAGGTAGACACCCTCTTCGATGTTCTCCATGTCGACATCGACCTCGACGTCACCGCGCGGTACCGACACCATCCCGACGCCACGGCGGCGGTACACCGACTGCGGTCCCATCGCGGCGCGCGCACGGTCGATCTGCTCGGGCAGTGACGACAGACCGGCGCCGGAATACGCCGCGGTCTCTTCAGACAGTGTCGTCGCATCACCGATGGTGACGATCCCAGCCGCTTCGAGCCGCGCGAGCTGACCCTTCTTCCTGCCGAGCTCCGGCACGTCGGCCAGGGGCGTTTCGACCGGAGATCCACCGATCGCCTCGAGCACGGCTTCTACATCGACGCCAAGTGCGATCAGCTGCGCCGTACGCAGATCGAGCGCGGCGAGCGCGGTTCGATCGAACGTGCCGCGCTCCTGGTGGATCTTCCATTCGCGCCATCCGACGCGCGCGATGAGGCTGACGTCGCCGGCTCCTGCTTCGAGCTGCGGGCGGCAGTAGTCCCACCACGGACATTCGTCGCACTCGCCGATGCGCACGGGAACGACGAGCAGTGGGGTCGACGGCTGCGCGGCGTGTTCGTGCGCGGCGGCGATGATGTCCAGACGGAAATCGAACTCGAAGTCGTAGACCTCCATCGTGCTGCGCGCCTTCTGCTTGCCGGTCGAGGACGGCGTGCGCCAGATCGGGGCGTCGAGGTCGTACCACACGACCCGCTGTTCGACCCCGACGATGCCGCCGTATCGGCCGTCGGGCGCCGCATGACCCGAGGCCTCCAGCATCCGCTGGTAATGCGCGAGCTGCAGCAGGTCGCCCCTGCGCTTGCGCGCCTGTTGCGCGTCGTCGAGGGACGCCTTCTCGTAGGACAGGCGATCGAGCCCGCTGCACCGAGCGAGCGGTTCGCGGCCCGCTCCGTCGATCGGCTCGAGCGCCATGTGGTGTTTGACGTCAACCGGCCGATAGCCGCCGCCACGCGCCGCGATCAGCAGGTCCGGCTTGCCGACGCGCCGGCCGACTGGATCCGCGGGCACGCGACTGTTGAGGATGAGCGGCGCTCCGCCCGCCATCGCTTCTGCGGTCGCGGCTTCAGCAGCCGTGGAGTCGTCTGCCTTGATCACGACCGCGTCCGGATGGTGGGCGAGCAGCTGTGCAATGACGTCGAGCTCGAACTGCCGTCCGCGCTCGAAGCGCCGCTCGAGGACGGACGAGGTCGGCAGGGGCTCGCCCGGAAGCAGCGCGTCGTTCTGGGCGCGCACGGGACACTGCTTGGCGACATAGCCGCCCTGCAACGGAACCGCCGACACGTCGCGCCTGGTAGTCATCCGACACCATCATCACCCATGGGACTGACAGTCTCGGAGGCTGTCACTACCGCCTCCTACAGTGGTGTCTACATGAAGAGACGCACGAACACACAGACGCTGCCACGAGGGGGCCGATGACGACTACATCTACCGGCGTCGCGGTGCTCCCGTACGCGACGGAACACTTCGAGCGCGTGGTCGAGATCTTCCTCGAGGTCTTCCGCGCGCCGCCGTGGAACGAGTCCTGGACCGCGGACGAGGCGCGCCAACAACTCAACTGGCTGATCGGCGACGAGCGGTTCCAGGGATGGCTGCTCGTCGAGCACGACGTCGCCGGCTTCGCGCTGGGATGGATCGAACACGGTTTGTGGGGTCGCGAGTTCAGTCTGTTCGAGATGGGAATCACGGGCGCGTACCAGCGGCGTGGGATGGGGACGTTCTTCCTCCGGACGCTCGAGGGTGAGCTGAGGCGCGACCACGTGACCCGAGCGCACGTTGTAACGACGGCCGACCGAGCGCCACTCCGATTCTACGAAGTGAATGGTTACCGGCTCTGCGCCGAAACCAAGAAGAGCATCTGCCTGTCGAAGGACATCGCGATCAGATGACGAGTCCCTCGACAGCTAGTCCGTCAGGCGCGCCAGCAACTCGGGTGAGTCGGCCAGCTCGGCGCGCATCATGTGCGGCAGTCCTGCGGTCAGCACGTCCCGATCCACCGTGTTCCAATCGATCGTCGCAGGCGGCTGCGGGTCGTACTCCAGCATCAGCTGCACCTGCATCGCCGTTTGTTGGTCGGTGAGCATCGTCACCAGATGCAGCGCCATGTCGATCCCCGCGCTCACGCCGGCAGCGGTCAGGAACTTGCCGTCCTCGACCCAGCGCTGTGGCACATACGTCGCGCCCAGACGCTCGAGCGCGCTGTGGAACATCCAGTGCGTCGTCGCCTTGCGCCCCTCGAGGAACCCTGCCGCGCCGAGGATCAGCGCGCCCGTGCACACCGATGCGACGACTTGCGCGCCGTCGGCCACCGAAAGCAGGTACGCGCGAACCGCCGGATCGGCCATCGCGCGGATCGTCGGCGCGCCACCACCCGGCACGATCACCACTGCGGGATCCGGTACGTCGGCGAACGTCTTCGACGCGCCGACCGTTAACGGCGTGTCGGTCCCCACCATCGCGAGGTCTGCACCGACGACGACCGGCTCGTAGTCGCGGTTGTACAGCGGCAGCGTCGAGAACACCTGCAACGGTCCGACCATGTCCAGGATGGTCAGTCCCGGATACAACACGAACGCGACCTTCTTCTTGTGCTCGGTCATGGTTCCTCCAGGCTCGGCGCGGGCATCGTAGCGGCGCCTTTGACGTAGCACCCCAGCCGGTGGCAGGGTCGAGGTCGAGAGAAGGGAGACGGCATGAACTTCAACAGCATCCTGATCGGCTCCGAGGATCCGCAGCGTCTCAAGGACTATTACTCCAAGCTCTTCGGCGCGCCCGCCTTCGAGGACGAAGGCTTCGCCGGCTGGCAGCTCGACACCGGCTGGATCAGCGTCGGCCCGCACGACCAGGTGACGGGAAAGAATGCTGCGCCCGGCCGCGTCATCTGGAACATCGAGTCCTCCGACGTGAAGGCGGACTTCGACACGCTCGTTGGTGCAGGCGCCACCGTCGTCCAGGAGCCGTACGAGCCGGGTGCCGGCATGCTCATCGCGACATTCTCCGACCCGGACGACAACTACTTCCAGCTGATGAGTCCGATGGAGCCGTGAAGTTCCTGTGTCTCGCCTACGGCGACGAGAAAGACGCCAGGAGATCTGGCCGATAGAGGAGGCCTAACGCAGCCGCGCGCCTAAGCGCCGGCGCGCCCGGCTTTCTGGCGCGCCCTGAACGCCGCGACCGACGCCCGGTTCCCGCACACCGACGGGCTGCAGTACCGCCGTGAGCGGTTCTTCGACTCGTCCACGAACACGTCATCGCACCGCTCGCCCTCGCACCGCCGCAGGCGCTCGAAGCCGTCCTCCGCGATCACGACGGCCAGCGCCATCGCAGCGTCCGCTGCAATCATCGGCGCGATCGACGCGCCCGGCGGCGAGTAGTGGATGTGCCAGGGCCGGTTGTTGTGGTTGGTCAGCTCTGGGCGCGCGCCGGACTCCGCGAGCAGCTCGTTCAAGATCGCGACCGCCGCCGGCTCGTCGGGGGCCTCGAACACCGATCGGAGCTTGGCGCGCAGCGTCAGAACCTCCCCGAGGTCGCGACGGGTGGCCCGCCGGACACCGCTCACCGTGTGGCTCGCAACGAACTCCACCAGCGCCGGCGTCCCGTCGAGGGTGTCATCGCCGCTCACGGCCCCACGGGTGTTGACGAGGTCCACGGCCAGCGCGATCGAGCACTCCAAGTAAGGAGTGAAATCAGCTTGACTCATTAGCTATCTCCAGGTACGGTAATGACCGTCAACGATTTTACTCCTTTCACAGGCGGTCGCAAGGCCGGCGGTGGGAGAGGGGGGCCACGATGTACAGCTTCTCAGAACAGCTCGGACGGGAGCGCAGCGCCGATCTCCTGCGCCAAGCAGCGCTGGCCCGGCGCGCATCAGAAGCACGCGGCGAGCGCTGGGTCCGCTTGGAGCACGAGCCGAAGCGGCGACGCGTCTCGCTTCGTCGCCTCGCGCGCCTGGCAAAGGAGTCGTCATGCTGACTCTGCTCGCATCCGCGTTGGGAGTGCTCCTGGTTTCGCTCGTGGTCCTGCGCTTCGGCGTGGACTCGCGGGACGGTCTCGACTGGCGCTCGAAAGACGCCGGCTGCACCGACCCCTGATCGCGCTAGCTCTCGGGCGTTCCGTCCCACACGCCCGTCAGCTTGTCCGGGGCGAACACCGCCTTGGCGATGTAGGCGCGAGCGCCCGCCTCCAGCGCCTTCGATTCCATCTCGCTGGGGTCGTAGGTGGAAAGCACCACCACGGCCACCGCGGGGTTCTCCGCGAGGATCTGCCGCGTCGCTTCGAGTCCGTCGATCCCCGGCATGTTGACGTCCATCAGGACGAGGTCGGGAGACACGGCGCGCGCCATCTCGACGCCTTCCTCACCGGACTCCGCCTCGCCGACGATCTCGAACCCGGGCGTGAGCATCACGACCATGCGCGCGGCGCTGCGGAACGGCGCTTGGTCATCGACGATCATCACCCGGACGGTCATGGCTCCTAACGTTCCTCCCGCATATGGCCCGCTGCCAGCTCCACCAGTGCATCGCGGTCGACTTGTTCCGGGCGCGCCACCGCAACCGTGCACGGTGTCAGCGCGCGCAGTGTAGACGTGCGCAACCCGCCCTCCAACAGCGCGCGCTCCCCGAGGATCGCGCCGGGTCCCACCTCCGCGATGGCTGTGCCGTTCACCTCCACCGCGAGGACGCCGTCCAGCAGCAGGTACAGCTCGTCGCCGGCTTCACCCTGCTTGGTCAGCGTCTTGTCCTTCTTGAGCCTGCGCTTCTCGGGCTTCTCTTCCGCCCGCATGATCGTGGCCGAGAGCTGGCGTTCGAGCGCCGTCTCGACCAGCGTCACCAGTGCCGGGGAGTCTTCGTCGCCCCACGGCGTGCGCTCCCCGAACGCGTGCTTGGACCACTCCTTGAAGTCGATAAGTCCCGACTTCCTGGCCAGTTTCCCTTCGTCGTCGTAGATCCAGTGGCGCGGGAACGGCGACGCGCCGGTCACCTCGAACTCGCTGCGTCCGTCGGCGTGCATCGTCAGCGACAACGTCGTCCACGCGGTCGGTGCTGCCATCTGGAAGAACGGTGGGTGCGGAACGGGCCGCGGCGCGGGCACGCCCGTGCGACCCCCAGCGGTCTGCGAGAACTTGACCCATCCCTCGCCGATCTCCGGCTCGCGCTGGATCGTCGTATACGGAACCGCCGCGAACGTCATCTCCTTGCCGCCAAGACGAAGCGTCGTCGACCCGATCATGCCCACGCCGTGGTAGCCGAACGACGTGATACGCCGGAGACCACCGCGCGAGGGCAGTGAACGGCCTCCCCATCCCTCTGCCTCGTCCCCGACCTCGATCCACGCCTTCAGCTGGTTCGCGAAGCGGAACCGGTCGGCGTCTCGCAGTGCTTCGAGGTCCTCGATGACTTCCGGTGGCGGGTCGTCGTAATGCGCGACTCCCATCTCGAACGGAGCCTTCAGCGCGCCCGTGATCGCCTCGGACGGGATCCAGGATATGGAGGTGACGCTCGATGTGATCCTCACTGCTCATCCCTCCTAGCGAACAACCAACGTTCCCTTCATGCCTGCGGCGGTGTGCCCGGGGATCCGGCAGATGAACTCATACACCCCGGGACGCAGATCCACGGTCAGTCGCCGGCGCGCCTCGATCGGCGTGTCGACGTTGAACAGTCCCTCGACGGTGAACGTGTGCCAGAACAGATCCGAGTTGTGCACCGCGAACGTGACCTGCCCCGCTGGTACCTCCAAC
>JBKJXT010000326.1:0-9100 GCA_046716205.1 Actinomycetota bacterium | reverse complement strand
CTTGCGGGCCGCTGGTTTGCGTGCAGCGGGCTTGCGGGCTGGCGCCTTGCGCGCGGCTGGCGCCTTTCGCGCGGCAGGCTTGTTGCGTAGGGCGGGCTTTCGTGGGGCGGGCTTCTTGCGGGCGGCGGGCTTGCGGGCCGGCGCCTTGCGGGCGGTGGGCTTGCGGGCCGGCTTCTTCGCGGACGAACGTTTCGCCGGAGCTCGCTCCCCTACCACCACCGACCTCGCCGTCGGCGCGGTCCGCTTGCCGTTCGCCACCCATCCGAAATCGGTCGCAAGTTTGTTCGCTGCCACGATCGCCCTCGTCCGCGGGTCGAGCCGCCACTTCGCCACACGGGTCCGACCGCGGAACGGGAACGACAGCGAGATGACCCACGGCTCGAGGTCCTGGCGCGTCGCCGACCAGGCATCCGCGAACTGCTCGTCGGTCATCTTCACGTACCGACTCGCGAGGTTCGAAGCGACCGCCTCGCCGAGCGGAACCGCCGACAGCCCGGCGCGCGGCTTCTCTTGATACAGCGCCTGCGCGTCTTGGATCACGCCACGACGCTCATACAGGATCGGCGTGTAGAACTGATCGACGTAGTCCTCGTCCACCTCGGCACGCTTCGCGACGTGCGCAGGGCTCACCCCGGCGCGCAACAGACGCTGGATCTCGCGCGGCGGGAGCTTGGGCTGCAGGGCGCGCCTGCGCTCGGCGCGCTCGGTGTCCCGCTCGGCGCGCTCGGCATCTCGACGTGCGTACACGGCCGCCTGCAACACGTCGAGGAGACGCTTGTCGATGGGGATGGTGTGGCTCCCATCGCGTCCCCGGGGCTTGTTGGACAGGATGAGCCAATCGTGGTCGGAGGAGGATCCGACCACGCGAAGTTGCTTCACAAGACTCCCCTGGTCACGCGGGCATTCTTGCCGAGGACCCCACCCCTAGCAAGGAACCGGGTGCATCGACGAGCGGCGCCGGCCGCAGGCGCCTACTCGCCCTCCTGGGGGAGTCTCAGCCCGTGCCTTGCTTGAACGGTGCTTTCCTGAAGCGACCCGAGGGCAAAAGGCCACCGGCGCTCAAGGCCCGCAAGGCGCGCTCTTCGGCTACATCGAAGACCACGGCGTCGCCTGATCGGTCCAGGATGAACGACACCAAACAGTCCTCGCACTCAGCCTCGCCAACCCGCTGGGGGCAGCCGCTGCAGTCGATCACCAAGCCATCGCGTTCGTTCGTCATGTCTGACCTCCCGTCTGGTGCAGAACTTAGACGAGGGGTGTGACAACAACGTCTGACCTGCACTTATGGGCCCGCTAAGGCGTGGCGCTTCGGGGCCATCGAGTAGGGGCGGCCCGCGGGCCGCCCCTATCAACTACCGCGATGCTTAGGCCTTGTCCACGTCCGAATGCGCCTGGGCCACGATGACCTGCACACCCGCTTCGATGCCGAGTGCGTTCTCGGGAACCGTGACGACCAGGTGGATCGCTCGCAACGTGATCCCGCTGGTCGTGGTGCTGGCACACGGTGTCACCGGACCTGGCTCCGTCGGAGCCGGACCACCGTCACACAGCTCCTCGCGAAGGACCAGGAACCCGAGACCCGGCAACTCGACCACCGTGTTGGGTGCCACGTCCAGCAGCTGCCTGTCGCCGATGGTGACCATCAGCTGGGTGCCTTCGTCGTCGGACTCTGCGCCAGCGGGGGTCCCGAAGCTTTGGACCGACGACGTGATGACGTTCGCCTTGATCAGGCAGTCGTCCAGCAGACAGAGGTCGGTGACCCTCGAGAATCCGCTGGCGTTCAGCGGGTCGAGCGTGCCCTTGCTCTGACTGTCACCGCTGAAGAACTTCAGCAGCACCGGCGAGTCCGCGGGCGTGGTGACCGCCCCGAGGTGGTGCTCGTCGTCCCCGCCGTTCCGCGGGATGCTCGTCGCACCGTGGACGACCTCGGTGATCGGGTTCACCAGCACGCTGGCCACGATCGCGTTCGCGCCGACCGCAGGGGCACCGTCCCCACAGACGGTGGTCTGCGGGAAGTCGGAGTGCGAGCTGGCGTGAGCCACCTTGATATCGAGCGGCTGATTGCCCGCCTCCAGTGGCCACTGATCCGCGATGTAGAGGTGGATCATCGAGATCGCCAGGTCGGCGCTGTAGGTACCGCCGCTGGGGAGAGCCGGCGTGGCCGTCGACCCGTTCTGCTCGAAGACAGCCACATAGCTTCCTTCACCGAAGACCGGCGGCAGGTTGATCTTGAGCCCCGGCTTGACGTCGGACGCAGGGACCGGCTGCCCGTTCACCGTGAGGTTTTCGATCTTCGACCCTGCCGAGGAGTACGCGGCGTTCGATCCGGAGGCGATCGTGGTGGCGACCGCTCGGACGAACTCGGCCGTTACCAACCCGCTGTGCAGGCTGACGTTGGCGGACTCCGCCGTCGAGGTGTTGGTTGCGTTCTCGCCCTCGGCAGACACGACGCTCGTGCTCGTCGTGCGAAGGACATCGGCAGAAAGCTCGGGCTCGGACACCTTGAGGATCTGGTAGGAGTCGCTGTCGACACCCGCGCCCGAAACCCCGCTGGCGATCGGCGACAGGGTGGAGTCCACCGCAGGCACCGATACCTTGATCGAGCTTCCGTATGCGCTTCCGCTGGCATTGGCGAGATCCGGACGCGCGCCGGGCTGACCGGTCACACAGACTTTCTCGGAGGGCACCGGTGCTCCACCGTTGAAGTCGGGGCTCGACAGGGATGCCTGGTTGCAGATCTCGCACCCGACCGTGTTGAGCACCTTCACCACCAGCGTGACGCTACCGCTGGTCTTCGCCTCGATCGATCCGATCGTCCACGTCACCCGGCCGTCGGTCACCGTGCAGCCGCCGGTGCACGACTCGAACGCGGTGTCGGCCGGGATGTCGTCGGTGATGACGGCACCCGTCGCCGGGCCCGCACCCGTGTTGCCGTAGGTGAAGGTGTAGGTGATCAGGTCGCCGGGACCAGCCTCGGTGACGTTGGCGACCTTCGCGAGCGTCAACACAGGATCGGCGACGACGCAGGTCGTGACGCTATCGGAGGCACCGTTGACCGCCACTTTGTTCAGCACCGCGAAGGCGCCCGGACAGACGGTGGTGTCGCGCGGTCCGGTGAACGTGGTTGGCAGCGTTGCGATGAACGAGAACACGGCGGATGCACCCGGGTCGAGCGCCCCGGAATCCGCCCAGGTAACCGTGTGAGCGACCGGGTCGTTCACACCCCCGGCCGGATCGATCGCGGTGATACCGCTCAGGCGCTCGTCGTAGGTGTCGGTGACCGGCGTGGAGCCTTGCCCCGTGCCGATGTTCGTCACCGTCAGCTTGTAGAGCAGATTGCCACCCGGCACCGCCGGGTCGGGATCCGGCGTTGCGGTCTTGACAACCTTCCACAGGGCAGGCGCGCTCACACATGTGATCGCTTCTGCCGTGTCGCCGTCGACCGTAACGTCGTTACGGACCTCGTAGGACCCGGAACCGGCGCACGGCCCAGTGGCCGCGGGCGGACCCGAGAACGTCTTCGGCAACGTTGCGACGAACGTGAACTCGGCGGTCTTGCCGGGGTCGATGTCCCCCGATGCCCACGTGATCGTGTTCGCGGCGTCATCGTGGACGCCCGATGCCGGGGTGATCGACCGGATGTTCGTGAGGCCCGCGTCGTAGTCGTCTACGACCGGCGTCGAGCCGCGTCCGGTGCCGACGTTGGTAAGCGTGATCTTGTAGAGCACGTCACCGCCGGGAACGGCTGGATTGGGGTTCGGCGTCGCCGACTTGACGACGTCCCATGCCGGAGGAGCCGACACGCACGTGGTCACCTCGTCCGAGGCGCCCGTCACGACCACCTTGTTGACGATCGCGTAGGAGCCCGCACAGGTGCCACTCGTTTCGGTCGCGCCACTGAAGCTCGCCGGCAACTGGGCCGTGAACGAGAACACCGCGGTCTGGCCGGGATCGAGCGGGCCGGATGAGGCCCAGGTGACCGTCTTGGCAGCCGGATCCCAGACGCCGCCCACCGGGGAGATCCCCGTGATGTTGCTCAACCGGGCATCGTAGGTGTCGGTGACCGGCGTGGAGCCTTGGCCCTTGCCTACGTTCTTGACCGTGATCTGGTACAGGATCGACCCCCCTGGGACTGCAGGGTTGGGGTCAGGCGTTGCGGTCTTGTCGGGGTCGAACGCAGGCGCAGCGTTGACGCAGGTGTTCGTGCTGTCTGCGTCGCCGCTGACCGTCACGTCGTTGACGACGATGTATTGCCCGGAACAGGGTCCGCTCGTCTCGCGAGCGCCGGAGAACGTCGGCGGCAACGTCGCCACGAAGGAGAACACCTTGGAGTCGCCGGGGTTGATCGTGCCCGATGCCCACGTGACCGTGCTCGCGCTCAGGTCAACGACGCCGCCCGCCGGCGTGACCGAACGGATGTCGGTCAGGCGCGGGTCGAACTCGTCCACCACCGGGGTCGAGCCGGGGCCCTTGCCGATGTTCTTGACGGTGATGGTGTAGGTGATGTCACCGCCGGGAACGGCCGGGTTGGGGCTCGGAACCGCAACCTTCTTCACGTCCCACGCGGGGTCGGCGGACACGCACGTGGTCGTGGTGTCGCTGTCGCCGGTGACGGTGACGGTATTGATGATCGCGTACCCGCCGCTACAGGGGCCGCTGGTGGCGCGATCGCCGGTGAACGTCGCCGGGATGTCGGCGAGGAACGAGAAGACGGCGCTCTGGCCGGGGTTGAGGGTCCCTGAGTTCCAGGTCACCTTCTTGGTCGCGGCATCGTGGACGCCCGACGCAGGGGTGATCGACCGGATGTTGGTCAGGCGCGCGTCGTAGGTGTCACCGACCGGTGTCGAGCCGGGGCCCTTGCCGATGTTGGTGACGGTGATCGTGTATTGGATCGAACCACCCGGCACGGCCGGGTCCGGCACCGGGGTGGCGACCTTCTTGACGTCCCACTCCGGAGCGGCGTTGACGCACGTCGTCGTCGTAGAACTGTCACCGGTCACCGTGACGGTGTTGACGATCGCGTAGCCACCCGCGCACGGGCCGCTCGTCTGAGGATCGCCGGTGAACGTGTCGGGGATCTTCGCCTTGAAGGAGAACGTCAGCGTCTGGCCCGGCTGGATCGTGCCCGAGGTCCAGGTGACTTTCTTGCTCGCGGCGTCGTGGACTCCGGTCGCGGGCGTGATCTCCGTGATCGGCCCAAGGCGCGAGTCGTAGCTGTCAACGACCGGCGTCGAGCCAGGCGCGGAGCCGATGTTCTTGACCGTGATCGTGTAGAGGATCGAGCCGCCGGGAACAGCCGGGCTCGGAGAAGCCGTCGCGGTCTTCTCTGTGTCGAACTTCGGACCGGCTGCCACGCACGTGGTCGTCGTCGAAGAGTCGCCGGTCACCGCGACCGTGTTGATGATCGCGTAGGAGCCCGCGCAGGGACCCGTCGTCGTCGGGTCGGTGCTGAACGTCGTCGGGATCGTTGCCTTGAACGAGAACGTCAGCGTCTGGCCGGGCTGTATCGTGCCCGAGTTCCAGGTGACCTTCTTCGCTGCGGCATCGTGTACGCCGGTGTTCGGCGTGATCGAGTTGATGTTGGTCAGGCGCGAGTCGTAGGTGTCCACGACCGGGGTCGACCCGGCAGCCGTGCCCGTGTTCTTGACCGTGATCGTGTAGAGGATCGAGCCGCCGGGAACCGCCGGGTTCGGCGTCGGGGTCGCGGTCTTCTCGGTGTCGAACGCAGGCGCGCCCTCGACGAGGATCGAGGCGCCCATGATCTGGTTGTCACGGTTACCGACGGATGCGCCGTCGGCTGCGTCCCACTTGATGTGGTACGGGCCACCGCTGATGTTGGACGAACCGAGACCGGCTCCCCAACCGCGCGGCCCTTGGGTTGGTGCGAGATGGCCGCCGAACAGGAACTGCACGTAGCGCGCGGTGGTGGTACTCGGGACGGAGTACGTCACGGTGATCGAGGCGTAGTCGTCGCCGGTCCCGGCCGCGTTGTCGTGCACCGGAGTCGACGCGCCCGTGATGGTTCCACCGAACATCGTGAACACCTGACCGGGGAGCTGGTGGTCGGATGTCTTCGGCGTGAGGTGCGTCGCTGGGAGCACAAGGGTCGGGTCCGCGGGGACCGGGAACGTCGACGCAGTGCCTCCGGGACAGTTGTTTAGCCCCTCACACCGCTGCGCATTCTGCGTGAAATTCCACGTCGCGAGCGAGTCGTAGGCGTGTGTCGTACCCTTGCGCGTCTGGTATCGCAACGTGATCGTGCGACCCGTGGTCTTGCTCCCCTTGGGCAGCAACACCATCAGGCGCTGAGGCGTGACCTGGTCTTCGAAGTAGTGTGAGTTGCCGCCTTGCAGGATGCCGTTGATCCAGCCGTCCTGACACCCGGTGTTGGACGCGGGTGGCGCGCCGTTCGCGCACTGCGCGTAGTCGACAGCGCTTGCACCGCCATTGGGGGCTGCCTGAGCTCCTGGCATCCCCGAAGAGATAAGCGTGGTCAGGAACAAGACGGTGAGCAAACGCGTAGCGCGGTCAGCCCGCATAGAGATCCCCCTTGATTCAACTCAGCGCCTGCCCGTGGTGGTAGGCTATTTGGCCCATAGGGTAGGGCATAAGCCCCGTATAGGGCAATACAGGAACTCCCCAAAAAAGTGGGTCAAGAACAAGAACCCTCACGGCGAGTGGCCATTGGGGCCCTGACCTGCCGCTTCGGCTAGACAGCGCCTCCCTCGCGCAGAGCGCTGATCGCCTCGGATCCGTACCCTGCCGTACCAAGGACGGCGTCGGTGTGTTCCCCGAAGCCGGGCGCGCCCCCGAGCTCGGTGGCCTCCGCCCCCACCAGGCGAACCGGGTTGCCGATCGCAGGCAACCGACCCGAGGGCGTCGGCACGGTCGTGACCATCCCGCGTGCCACCAGATGCGGGTCCGCGAAAGCCTCCGCGACATCCTTCACCGGGCCGAAGCACGCTTCCAGATCCGACAGCGCATCGACCCATTCGTCGCGCGTCTTGCCGGCCAGGATCTCCGCGACGCGCGAAACGACTTCGTCCTGCTCCGGCGGTTCGACGAACTGACGCTCGATCAATTCCGGCGCGCCGATCGCGTCGCACAGCGCCGCCCAGAACTGCGGCTCGAGCGCGCCGACCGTCACGTAGCGATCGTCTGCGCACCGGTACACGCGGTAACACGCGTACTCACCGCTCAGTCTCATCTCGCCGCGCTTGGGTATCTCGCCACTCATCGCGTACGTCGCGCCGTGGAAGCAGAGCCAACTGAATGCGCCGTCGGTCATCGAGATGTCGACGAACCGTCCGCGACCCGTGTGTTCGCGCTCGCTCAGAGCGGCGAGGATGCCCACCGCGGCCATCAGGCCACCGCCACCGATGTCGCCGATCTGCACCCCAGGGTCTACCGGGGGCCCGCCGCGCTCGCCGATGATGTCCAACACGCCGGCGAACCCCAGGTAGTTGATGTCGTGGCCCGCGCGGTCTCTGTACGGGCCGTCCTGGCCGTAGCCGGTGATCGCGCAGTAGATCAGGCGCGCGTTGTGCTCGGCGAGCTGTTCGTACCCCACGCCCAGACGCGTCATCACCCCGGGGCGGAACGACTCGATCACGACGTCCGCATCGCGCACGAGCCGCTTGAGCACCTCCACGCCTTCGGGGGACTTCAGGTTCAGGGTTATCGAGCGCTTGCCTCGGTTCAGCGCCAGGTGCCCGGCGCTCACGCCGCCCGCCATCGGGGGCATCCACCGTATGTAGTCGCCCTTGCCCGGCTCCTCGACCTTGATCACGTCCGCGCCCAGGTCCGCCAGCAGCAAGGTGCAGTACCCGCCCGGCAACAGCCGGGTCAGGTCCAGGATCGTGAGGTGCGAAAGCGGTTTGCTCATCCAGCCGTCACCCGTGGGATCGTCTCGATGTCGGTTGAGTTGCACCAGCGGCACGTGATCGCTTCGACCTGTTCAGACAGAACCTCTTCGTCTTCGATCGAGGGCTCTCCCGCCAGCGAGAAGTGAAGGAACTGGCGCGTCTTGCGGGTCGCGACCAGGTCGAAGCGGGTCAGGTTCCCGCAGGAAGCGCAGCGGTAGCGGGTGTCGGGCTCCATGGGACGGCGAGTATACGGAAGGCGTGCAGGCCATCGAGGCTGTCACCCCCCTCCCTCATCATGCGCGCATGGATCTGTTCCTCGAACACCTGTTCGGATAGGCTGGCGGCGCCGTGGCACTCGCGCTCCAGCGCTCCTTCGACGATCTGGGCACCGCCCTGGTCGATACGGAGTTCGTGGTCTTCGACCTGGAGACCACCGGTGGTTCCCCCGCCGACTGCGGGATCACCGAGTTCGGAGCCGTCAAGGTCCGCGGAGGCGAAGTGCTCGGCGAGTTCCAGACGTTGGTGAACCCCGGCACCCCGATCCCGCCGGGCATCACCGCGCTCACCGGGATCACCAACGCGATGGTCTCCAGTGCGCCTTTCATCGACTCCGTGCTCCCGGCCTTCCTGGAGTTCGCCGGCGACGCGGTCCTCGTCGCCCACAACTCCTCCTTCGACACGGGGTTCGTGCGCGCCGCCGCGGTTCGACTCGGCTACGCGCCGCCGGCCAACCCCGTGGTGTGCACCGGCAAGCTGGCGCGCCGGCTGGTCCGCGACGAGGTTCCGAACCTGCGCCTCGAGACGCTCGCCTACGCATTGCGCGCCCGTACCGCGCCGTCGCACCGCGCGCTCGACGACGCACGCGCAACCACCGACGTGTTCCACGCCTTGCTTGAACAGTGCGGGCGGTGGGGGGTGTCGCATCTCGATGACCTGTTGTGGTTCCAGTCCTCGCGCGGTCATCCCTCCTACAAGAAGGTGCGCCTGGCCGCTCAGCTGCCTCGCGCACGCGGCGTGTACCTGTTCCGCGCAGCCGACGGTCGCGTGCTCTACGTCGGCAAGGCCACCGATCTTCGAACCCGTGTGCGCTCCTACTTCGGCGATGAGCGCCGCCACATCGATGACATGCTGCGAGAGATGGCGCGCGTCGATCACATCCTGTGCGCTAATGATCTCGACTGCTCGGTGCTGGAGGCGCGCCTGATCCGCAAGTACTCGCCGCCTTTCAACCGAGC
>JBKJXT010000325.1:0-9181 GCA_046716205.1 Actinomycetota bacterium | reverse complement strand
GTTCTCGCCGCTCGGCTGAACCTCGGGACGCTTGCGCGAACCCTAGTCCTGGAGTCCGTACTCGATCGCTTCATCCAGGGACATCGCTCGTCCCTGCGCCCACGCCGTCTCAAAGGTCTGCTCTCCGCATAAGGTGCGGGCCCCGGTGACGGCCTCCTCGTGCCAGCGTCGCTCGGCCGGCCAGATCGGTACCTCGAGCTGCTCGCGGCGCGCGGCACCGGCACCGAGCAAGCGAGCGGCGCGCTCCCCACGACCTGCCGCGGCCTCTACCTCGGCCATGCGCTCCAGGGCACGCACACGGTTCATGGGCAGACCCTGCGTCTGGACGGTCCGGAGAGCCTCGATGCCGAGGACCCGTGCTCGTTCGATATCCCCCTCGTCGATCTCGATCCGTGACAGCGCCGCCAGCGGGGCGCTGATGCCCGGGTGGTCGACGAGCTCTCGTTGCGTCGCGACGGATCGCTCCAGCAGGATGCGCGCCTCGGCGCTGCGTCCCGCGTGCAGTGTGTTGAAGCCGGCGAGGAACAGCGCCCACGAGTAAGCAGCCTTCGCGCCGAGCCGCTCCAAGAGCTCGCTGTAGCGGCCGAACGCCTCGCTGGCCTCCGCGTAGTTCTCATCCATCATCGCCAGGGTTGCCCGATTGCGGAGCACAGTCGCCTCTGCGGTGGTTCCTCCAAGCTCCCGCGCGATCGCCGTCGCCTCTTCGTACAGCGGCCGCGCAGACTCGTAATCGACCTGGAAGAAGTCCGCGAGCGCGAGGTTCTGGATCGTCGAGGCGATCACGCGCTTGTGGCCGACCGTTCGGAGGTAGCCCAGCGCGTCCCTCAGAAGGATGCGCGCCTTCGCATATTCGGACTCCGCGATCGCATACATCCCGAGGTGGTGGAGGGTGAAGCCGATGGCACCGACGTCTTCCATCTCACGCGCCGCGCCAAGCGCCTGCTCGACGAAAGCCCGTCCCTCGGCTATCGACGTGCTGGAGCTCGCCCTGTTGTTCAGTAGCCGCACCACGAGCGGGGGATCGCCGACATCCTGCGCGATCTCCATGCTCTGGTCCCAGTGACGGATGGCGGTGTCTTGTTCGTCGCGTACGAGGGCAAGCAGATGGAGCCGCATCTGCACCCACGCGATCAGTCGCCGATCCCCGGCGCGCGTCGCGAGCGTCTCGGCCTCGGCTATGTAGGCGCGGCTCGCCTCGATCTCGCTCTGCAGCCATGCGAATTGGGAGGCCCACCACAGCGTCCATCCGCGGGCGCTGTCGCTGCCGCCCTCCAGGGCGAGAACGGCGTCGAGCCAACCCTTCGCTTCGGCCCAATGCCCGCGCACGTCCCAGAAGCGCGCAGCGTCGTTGGTGAGCGTCAGTGCTCGTTCGGCATCTCCCGAGCTGATCGCCCACTCCAGACCGACACGGATGTTGTCGTGTTCGTCGCCGAGGTGGCCGAGCCACCGCGCTTGCTCCGGCCCGTTCGCTTTCGCTTCGGCGTCATGCGCGAGGGCGGCGACCCATGTGAGGTGACGGTCGCGCGCTTCCGTTCGGTCCTCGGAATCGAGCAGTCGTTCGCGCCCGTACTGTCGCATGGTCTCAAGCAGGCGGTACCGCGTCGCGCGTCCCGCTCGCTCGACCACCACCAGTGACTTGTCTACCAGCGCGCTCAGCAGATCGAGCGTCTCGGCCGGCGCGGCACCGACATCGGAGCAAACCTCATCGCTGGCTTCTAGCGTGAACCCGCCTGCGAACACGGACAGGCGTCGAAGCAGAACCTTCTCAGTGTCGGTCAGCAGGCTGTAGGACCAGTCGACCGCAGCGCGCAGGGTTTGCTGGCGCTCCAGTGCGGTCCGACTGCCGCCCGTCAGCAGCCGGAACATGTCGGAGAGCCCGTCGGCGATCTGCGCGGGCGAAAGCATCCGCGTGCGCGCCGCGGCCAGCTCGATCGCGAGCGGGATCCCGTCCAGGCGCGCACAGATCTGCGCGATGGCAACGGCGTCGTCGTCGGTGAGCTTCAGCGTGGACGACGCGGACCGTGCTCGTTCGATGAACAAGCTCGAGGCCTCCGACTCCGCAAGAGCAGACAGGTCTTCGCTTCCACTGGGAAGGGAGAGCGAGGGAACACGCCACGAGGACTCCCCTCCCACTCCTAGTGCTTCGCGTCCCGTCGCGAGGATGCGGGTGTCGGGACAGGCCAGCAGGATCTGGTTGGCTACCCCCGCGCTCGCCGTCAGGAGATGTTCGCAGTTGTCGAGGATGATCAGCACTCGGCGCGCGCTCAACGAGTCGATGACGGTTGCCATCAACGGCTTGCCTTCCTCTTGCTGCAGGCCGAGCGCGCGCGCCACTGCCTGCTCGACCAGCGCCGGGTCGGCGATGGGCGCAAGGTCAACGAACCATGCCCCATCGGGAAAGGCATCGAGGAGCTCCGCGGCGACCTGCAGCCCGAGGCGCGTCTTGCCGCAACCCGCCGCTCCCGTCAGCGTGACGAGTCGTCCGTGGGTGACGAGCTCGCGGATCTCTCGCACATCCGCGTCGCGTCCGACGAAGCTCGTGAGTTGCACGGGAAGGTTGTTCGCCATCGCATCGAGCGAGTTCAATCGCGGGAACGCATCCCGGAGCGTGGGGTGACAGACCTGGAATACGTGCACGGGAGCCGACAGGTCCCGCAGCCGGTGATGACCGAGATCGCGGAAGGACGAGGCTTCCGGCAGCGAGTCACGCACCATCTCTTCGGTCGCGCTCGATGCGAGGATCTGACCCCCGTGCGCGACGGCCCGCAGACGCGCGCACCGGTTCACGGCTGCCCCGTAGTAGTCACCGTCGCGGAACTCGGCCTCACCGGTGTGCAGGGCGAACCGCACCGCGATCGGACCTTTCCAGGGCTCATCGACGAAGGCGATCTGGGTCTCGACGGCCGCGGCGACGGCGTCGCTGGCGCGTGCGAAGACGCAGAAGCGTGAGTCGCCTTCTCCGCGCGGGCGCACGACGAACCCAGCATGGCGTGCGACGGTCGATTCGATCAGCTCGTCGTGTCGCGCGAGCACCCCCGGCGCAACGTCGGGATGGTCCTCCCACAGACGCGTCGAACCCTCGATATCGGTGAACAGGTAGGTAACGGTTCCGGTCGGCAGCTCAGGCATGTGTGCGGTGACCCTCGTCCACTGGGTTTCATGCAGCCTACGCCACGTCCCACGTGTCGCCGCTGTTCAGCAAGCCCTCTAGTGTCCCGACGCCGAGCTTCTCTGAGGCGACGGCGAGCTGCCGGTCCATCTCCTCGCCGTAGACCGGCCGCTGCACGTCGCGGAAGACACCGATCGGCGTGGGCATCGTCGGACCCGTCGCGATATGGGCCAGCATGAACGCGAGTGCCGGCTCGTCGCGGTGCACATCGTGGACGAGGATGTTCTGCTCCCCGACCACAGCGACATCGACCAATTCCAGCGACGCCCGGTCGGTGAGGTGCACGCCCTTGGTTCCGTCGGCACCGAACACGATCGGCTTGCCGTGCTCGAGACGGATCTGGTTCTGCTCCTTGAAGTCCTTACCGGTGACCTGTTCGAAGGCGCCGTCGTTGAAGATGTTGCAGTTCTGGTAGATCTCTACGAAGGACGTCCCGCGATGCTGGGCCGCGGCGCGCAGTACCTCGGTGAGGTGCTTGCGATCGACGTCCAGCGAGCGCGCCACGAACGTCGCCTCCGCGCCGAGCGCGAGCGCCACCGGATTGAACGGGTGGTCAAGTGAGCCGAACGGCGTGGACTTCGTGACCTTGCCCAGCTCAGACGTCGGCGAGTACTGACCCTTCGTCAACCCGTAGATCTGGTTGTTGAACAGCAGGATCGTCATGTCAACGTTGCGGCGCATCGCGTGGATCAAGTGGTTGCCGCCGATCGAGAGCCCGTCGCCGTCGCCGGTGACGACCCACACGCTCAGCTCCGGCCGCGCCGTCGCGAGACCCGTTGCGACCGCCGGTGCGCGCCCGTGGATCGAGTGCATCCCGTAGGTGTTCATGTAATAGGGGAACCGCGACGAACAGCCGATGCCCGAGATGAACACGGTGTTCTCGCGTTTGATGCCCAGCTCGGGCATCAAGCCCTGCATCGTCGAGAGGATCGCGTAATCCCCGCAGCCCGGGCACCACCGCACCTCTTGGTCAGAAGTGAAATCTTTCTTCGTCAGTGTCGTATCTGGCAATGAACTCACACCCTCTTGAGGATCTCGGTCTCGATCTCGGCCGCGCGGAACGGCAAGCCCTGCATCTTCGAATAGCTCTTCGCGTCGACCAGGAAGTCGCTGCGGATCATCTTCACGAGCTGACCGAGGTTGTTCTCGGGCACGAGCACGCGGCTGTAGCGCTTCACCACGTCGCCGGTGTTGCGCGGGAACGGGTTCAGGTGACGAAGCTGCGCGTGGGCGACATTGCGGCCCTGCTCGCGCACCTTCGTGCATGCGCTGCGGATCGCGCCGTAGGTCGACCCCCAGCCCAGCACGAGCAGCTCGGCCTCGCCGCTGGGGTCGTCAACCTCAAGCAACGGGATGTCGTCGGCGATCTTGGCGATCTTGGCCGCACGGATGCGCGTCATGTACTCGTGGTTCTGCGGGTCGTAGCTGACGTTGCCGGTGCCGTCTTCCTTCTCGAGCCCGCCGATCCGGTGCTCGAGACCCGGCGTCCCGGGGACGGCCCATGGGCGGGCCAGCTTGTCGTCGCGCAGGTAGGGCCAGAACTCGTCGCCGCGGTTGGGCTCGGTGGCGAAGGTGATGTCGATCTTGGGCAGCGTGTTCGGATCCGGGATCAGCCACGGTTCCGAGGAGTTGCTGAGGAATGTATCGGCGAGCACGAAGACCGGCGTGCGGTAGGTCAGCGCGATGCGCACGGCCTCGATCGCGGTGTCGAAGCAATCCGCCGGCGTCTGCGCCGCAACGATCGGCATGGGGGACTCGCCGTGACGGCCATACATCGCCAGCATCAGGTCTGCGGCCTCTTGCTTGGTCGGCATGCCGGTAGACGGACCGGCACGCTGCACGTTGACCACGATCAGCGGGAGCTCAAGCACGATCGCCAGCGAGATCGCCTCGGCCTTGAGGTCGACACCGGGACCGCTCGTCGCGGTCACCCCGAGGTGGCCGCCGAACGACGCTCCGATGGCGGCGCACACCGCTGCGATCTCATCTTCGGCTTGCAACGTGCGCACGCCGAAGTTCTTGTGCTTGGAAAGCTCGTGCAGGATCTCGGATGCGGGGGTGATCGGGTAGCTCGCGTAATACATCGGGATGTTCGCGCGCTTGGTTCCCGCGATGAGTCCCCACGCGAGCGCGGTGGACCCGGTTATGTTGCGGTACCGGCCCGGCGCGTACTTCGCCGGCTTCACTTCGTACTGGTGCGCGAATAACTCGGCTGTCTCACCGAACGCATGTCCCGCCTTGAACGCGCGGATGTTCGCCTCGGCGATCACGGGGCGCGCTGCGAAGCGCTTCTCGAGCCACTTCAGCGTGACCTCGGTCGGCCGCGAGTACATCCAGCTGACGAGCCCGAGCGCGAACATGTTCTTCGCGCGCTCGGCGTCCTTCTTGGTGATGCCTTCGATGTCTCTGGTCGCCTCGACGGTGATCGTCGTCATCGGAACCTCGATAACCTGGAAGGCTTGCAACGAGTCGTCGTGCAGCGGGTTCACCTTGTAGCCGGCGCGCTCGATGTTCTTGTCGACGAACGCGTCCTTGTTGACGATCAACGTGCCGCCGGCCGCGAGATCACCCACGTTGGTCTTCAGGCCTGCGGGATTCATCGCGATGAGCACGGTCGGCTGATCGCCCGGCGTCAGGATGTCCTCATCGCTGAAGTGGATCTGGAACCCGGACACACCGGCCAGCGAGCCGGCAGGCGCGCGGATCTCGGCAGGGAAATCCGGCAGCGTTGCAAGGTCGTTGCCGAGGATGGCGGTTGCGCTAGTGAACCGCTCGCCGGTGAGCTGCATCCCGTCCCCTGAGTCCCCGGCGAAACGGATGACTACTCGATGGATCTCCTCGACGGACTTCGCTGTCATCCCCAAGCTCCCTCATCGTGAAGCCGCCGGTCATCTCGCCCGGCGGCCCGCAGGAACACCATCTTACGCGCCTGCGGCCCGGTTTTGGGAGGAAGAACGGCGCGTAGACTGCGATCGATGACCATTTACCTCGATCACGCATCGACGACGCCACTGCACCCGGCGTCGCTGGAGGCGATGACGGCGGCCCTGGGGAACTTCGCCGACCCCTCCCGCCTGTACGGGGCGGCGCGCCGGGCGCGCATCGCGCTGGACGAGGCGCGGGCGGCCGTGGCTGCCGCGGTGGGGGCGCGCGCCGAAGACCTCGTGTTCACCGCCAGCGGCACCGAGTCGTGCAACCTGGCCATCGCAGCCGCCGCCCGTGCCGCGCTCGCAGCCCGGAAACCCGCCCGGGTGCTGGTCACGGCGGTCGAGCACACCTCGGTCCTCCATCAGGCGCGCGCCCTGGAGGGCTTCGAGGTCGTGGAGATCGGGGTCGATCGGCAGGGCGTGCTGGACCTGGATGCTCTTCGCGAATCGTGCGGAACGGGCGCGGGCGTGGTGTCGGTCCAGGTGGCCAACACCGAGGTCGGCACGCTGCAACCGGTGGCCCGTGCTGCCGAGATCGCGCGCAAGGCCGGGGCGATCGTGCACACCGACGCGTGCGGCGCCATCGGCCATATCCCGGTCGACGTGCGGGCGCTCGGCGTGGATCTGCTGAGCATGTCCTCGCACAAGGCGTACGGGCCCAAGGGAGCCGGGGCGCTATGGGTGCGACGGGGAGTCCGTGTGAGGCCTTCGATGCTGGGGGACGACCGCGAGCGCGGGCGGCGCGCCGGCATCGAGGACCTGCCGGCCATCGCCGGCTTCGCAGCGGCATTGAGCGCGCGCAGCGGCGAGATCACCTCGGAAGGCCCGCGGCTGTTCGAACTGGCGGCGCGTTTGCGCGACGCTTTGCCGGCGCGCGTGCCCGATGTCATCGTGCATGGCCACGCGTCGGAGCGCCTGCCGGGGATCGTCAGCTTCAGCGTGCTGTATGTGGAAGGCGAAGCGTTGCTGCTCGCACTGGACAAGGAAGGCATCGCGGTCCACTCCGGCTCGTCGTGCACGTCCTCGGCGCAGGAACCATCGCACGTGCTCGCGGCGATGGGCGCACTGACGCAGGGCTCGATCCGAGTATCGATGGGCCGCGACACCACCGGTGCGGAGGTCGATGCGTTCCTCGACGCACTGCCGCCGATCGTCGAGCAGGCGCGCCGGTTGGCTGGGGTGTAGATGGAAGAGTCCGTCACGCTCGATTGTCTCGGCGAGTTCTGCCCGATGCCGGTGATCAAGCTCGCGAAGCTCGTGGCCTCCAGCGCACCGGGAACGCTGATCGAGGTGTTGAGCGACGACGAAGGCTCGAAGGTCGACATCCCGGTGTGGTGCCGGATGAAAGGCAAGGAATTCGTGCGCCGCGAGGAGCGCGAACGCGGCTGGTCGTTCTTCGTGCGCGCCTCGTAGCCTGTTCGTCGGCTACCGAACGTCGACCTCGTCGAGCACCATGACCGCATCCCCCAGCTCGACCGTCCCAGGCTCGCGCACGGTCGCCTCCACGCCGACCACGTTGTCCTGCTCGCGTGCGACCGTTCGCAGGATCTGCGGATCGTCGAGCAGCTCGTCCTGCGCCACGGTCGTCATGACGCAGCGAGTGCAGGCCTTGGTGATCTCGAGGCGCACGTCGCCGATCGCGACGGTGCGACCGATCCACTCCTGCTCGACGGGGCCTGCGGCCTCGGCGTCGATCACGATGTTGGGGCGGAATCGGCGCGCGTCCCATTCGCCATCGGGATGCAGCGACTTCAGGTGCATCAGCGTCGCGGTCGTCAGGATGTGAACCGGGTGCCCGTCGTGGAAGCCACCCGCGCGCCCCAAGAAGACCTGATCCTCTTCCGCCTCGATCAGCGGCTGGTGCTGGCCCCCGGGCTGGCGCGCGAGCTTCACGCGACGGCCGAGCCACTCGGACAAGACCTCGGCGGCGGCGGGGTCGTCGAATGGCACCGCGCGCCCGTCCGGCAGACAGACGACGGGCCCGCCGGGACGAGCCACCGCGCGCGCCGACAGCAACGACTGGACGGACTTGCCGCTGAGCACGCGGCCGGACTCCTCGTCGACGAGGGCGACGCCCCGGTCCCCTGGGATCCCGTCGGGCCCGATCGCCGCGTACTCCAGGGGCTCCCCCCGTAGGGACTTCACCGGGTAGCGCCACAGCGCCGAAACCGAGCCGACGATCATCGAACCCAGGCTACCCCCGGCGCGAGGGCGCGGCTGAAGGAGTCCGGGCACCGGAGCGCGAAATCCTTCCCATGCTCATCTCCCGTGTGCTGGCGCTCGTGCTCGCCTTCGGAGCGCTCGTCGCGCCCTCGCAGCCCGCTGCGGCGAACTTCGCCATCGACTGCTCGGGCACGGATGGGCCCAACACCAGGCCGGTGACCGGCGTGGCGGATCCGGCCGGAGACGTCCGCGTGATCGCGGTGCAGTTCAAGCAAGAGATCCGCTGGGTGGAGACCTACCACGCATTCACGCACAAGATGACATGTCTCGTGTACGGGGCCCTGAAGGACAGCGGGTCGCTGGACGACTACGGGAAGGCGACCCGGCCGACGATCGTCGCACTCAACGAGGACCTGGGGCTCGCGACGATCGCGACCGGGACGCGCGGTGCGGTTGCGCGCCTCGACGCCCAGTACGGACCGAAGGACCCGGCGAACATACCCGGCGCGCTGTCGGCCTTCGGGTCGCTGGCGGTGGGCTACCAGCCGGGGATCGCCTACTACGGCGCACAGGCCCCGGACACCGGCCCGCAGCGACTCATCCTCGCCGCCGCTACCGATACCTTCGTGCGTGGGTTCATGGCGACGATGAGCAACCTCGCGCGGATGTTCGGCGTCTACGTCGTGGCTTCGAACAACCAAGCCGAGTTCAGGGAGACGAACGATCCCGTCGCGGTGGCGGCGCTCGCGGATCCCGATCTGCGCTCGCACTACGACAACGGCTGGCTGACGACGGTGTACGAGGCGGTCGATCGTCCCGGAACCAGCGGCCGCGGGCGCGCAGGCATCGACGTCTACAACCACGCATGGATGTGGGCGCCGACCGATGCGGTCACGGCGTACGCGCGCGCCGAGTACGAGGG
>JBKJXT010000324.1:0-3928 GCA_046716205.1 Actinomycetota bacterium | reverse complement strand
GAACAGGGGACAGGGGACAGGGGACGGGGGACGAAGGGGGCCTCCGTGATATCGCGGCGTAGCCTTCCCCAGATCTGCCACCGAGCGGCTCGCCGTCGGTGACGAGTCACAGCTCGTGGCCTTGCTTGGGTACCGCGCGCGCGCGAGAATCTCATCCAACACTCAGGGATAGGGGGAGCCATGTTGCGCGTGCGCACACTTTCTGTCGTCTTCGTCGTTGCTCTGACAAGCCTGGTCGCCGTCACCGATGTCTCCCCAGCGCTTGCCGTAACCGGCACTACCGTCCGGACTTCGCTCACCGACGCCGATGTCCAAACCGACGCTCCGTCCTGGGCCGGCGATGTCTCCACCGCCGGCAACGTCGCCTTCACCAGCGCCGCCGTGCTCGCCGGGACCGATGGCAACGATGTTGCCGACGTCTTCGTCCGGGCAGGTTCAGCCACTATCCTCGTATCCAGGTCCTCCGGCACGACGAACACCGACACGCTTCCTGCAGACTCCCCAGTGATCTCCGACAATGGGGAGCTGATCGCCTTCCGAACAGACAACGATCTCATCGGTGCCGGCGACAACAACGACGACTCAGACATCTATCTCTTCGACCGCGATTCGAACGATAACGATGTCCTCGACGACTCAGCGCCGACGGTCACGTTGATCTCTCGCAACACCGCCGGCGTGATCGGGAACGACGCGTCAGATCAGCCGGCGATCTCTCCGAACGGCCGCTACGTCGCCTTCCGTTCGATGGCGCGCAACCTTGTCACGCATGACCACAACGGGCTTGCCGACATCTTCGTGCGAGACCTCGTTACGTCCACGACGTATAGGGCATCGACGGATGCAAGCGGGAACGAAGCGAATGGTGCAAGCGCCGCGCCATCGGTCGCGACCGACGCCACGCACGTCTATGTCGCCTTCGAGACCTTCGCCGACAATCTCACGACTCCAGACGATGGCAACACGACGACAGACATCGTTCGTTGGGGTCGTACCGGAGCAGGCATCGTCACCATCGACCTCGTATCACGCTCGGCGGAGGGGACGTACGCCAACGGTCCGAGCAGCGAGGCCTCTCTCTCGGGCGATGGGAGCAAGGTTGCCTTTACGTCCGAGGCGACAGACCTGATCGCGAGTGACTCCAACAACGTTTCCGACGTCTTCGTTCGCGATATGGCCTCATCCTCGACCACTCGGATCTCCGTCCAGGGAGCGTCAACGCAGGCAAACGCGCGGAGCGATCAGCCGAACTTCGCTTCAGGGGTCAGCTACGTCGCGTTCCGTTCGTGGGCCACGAATCTCGTCGCAGGAGACACGAACGGTTTCCGTGACATCTTCGTGCGCGCGCTCGCCACGAACACCTCGTCCCGTGTCTCGCTGACATCGGCCGATCTCCAGGTTGCGGGCCGCTCGTATGACCCTGCGATCTCCAGCACCTCGGAGTACGTCGTATTCCATTCAGACGCGAACGACGTGATCGGGTCGGATACCAACAGCGTGCTCGACGTCTTTCGGCGCCAACGCGACGTCACCGCGCCGGTGATCACGTCGCTTACCCCCGACGCGAGCCATCCGACGGGGACCACGAGCTGGCAGTCTCCTATGGTCCAGGTAACGATCGCGGCCTCGGATGGTCTCAGCGGCGTCGACGGGTTCTCGGTGTTGTGGAACACCACTGCCGGCTCGGACGTCGACACCGTCAAGGACAAGGAGGAAACGCCGACGACGATCACGAGTCCGACACTCTCGACGTCCGCGACGAACTACCTACACATCAGAGCGGTCGACAACGCCGGCAATTGGAGCGGCGTCTCGCATCTCGGCCCGTGGAAGATGGATGGAACCGTGCCGACGCTCACCGCCTCCGTATCTCCCGTCTGGGTATATTCGAGCTTCGCGTCGATCGCGCGGTCGAACACTCTTACGCTGTCCTGGACGGCTTCAGACGCTCACAGCGGGCTCGCCGGGTTCGAGGTGTGGTACAAGCGCGCGGCGTACAACAGAGCGACGCAGGGCTACGAAGCGTCGGTCAAGTACAAGACGTTATCCGCCGGAGCGACGTCGACGACATTGTCGGGAGCGGCCGGGTACACCTACGTTGTGACCGTCATCGCCAAGGACAAGGTGGGGAACGCCAAGTCGAAGCAATGGAAGATCGCCTTCCCGCTCGATGACCCGAGCGTGCCCAAGTCCGGAGGATGGACGACCCTGACGAGCTCGTTGTATTACGGCGGCGAAGCTTCGAAGACGACCGCGACCGGCCCGTACATGCAGCTCTCGGTGAAATACCCGATGTACGTGGTCGCGCTCGCAACCAAGTGTTCCTCGTGCGGAACATTCCATTGGCGCGCTAATGGCTACGATGTGGGAGTGCAGGGCCTCGATTCATCGAGCACGACCCACAACGTCGGCGTCGCGCGGTCCGTGCTCCCGACCACGACGTCGGTGGGGCTGCAGTCGTTCGACGGGGGTTCAGTGATCATCTCGGGCTTCGGCATCGTCCGAGCGGGATGATGAACGGAGTCCGCGGGGTCCTCACGAGGGTCGCTATGGATGAACCTGGCAGGGCATCGAGAGGTGTGCGTGGTTGCTCCACGGCGGCGCTGAGGTAATCCGATAGGGCCAAGGGCCGATAGATGTATACTGTGCTGTATATGGTACGCATGCAGGTCTATCTGACTGAGCAACAACGGCGGTTGCTGGAGCGCAAGGCGCGCGCGAACGGTCTCCCGGTCGCCGCCCTCATACGTCGAGCCATCGACCGCTTCCTCGGCGGAGACGAGCCAGAAGCGAACGCGGAAGACACGCTCATCCGATGCCTCGGTGCACTCAAGGACTTGGAGATTCCCTCCCGCCACGAGTGGGACAGATTCGGTGACAGGGTCGCAGAGGATCCTGCGCCCTATGGATGAATACCTGCTCGACACCGACGTCCTGATCGATCACTTGCGCGCCGGTGTGTCGGTGCCCGTACCCCACGAGAGAGCCGCGTTCTCTTCCCTGACGCGCGCAGAGCTTTACTCCGGCAAACGTGTGATCGAGTCGGTCGTCGATGACCTGTTGTCGGTATTCGCCGAGATCACGCTGGATCGACCGATCGCCGAAGAGGCCGGCCGCCTGCGTCGTGAACGCGGAATACCACTCGCAGATGCCGCCATAGCGGCAACAGCCCTAGTTTCGGGGCGAGTACTCGTCACTCGCAATGTGAAGCACTTCGCGCGGATCAAGGGTTTGAAGATCCACCGCCGCTAACCATCCTGATCAGAAGGAAACCCGTCGCCTCTTCCGAGACCGCGGACTAGCTGGCCGCACCGAACTGGTTAGACGGCACTCTCGCCGCGTACGTTTCGGCCCGTCGTCCGACACCAAAGGGGAAGCCGATGGCCATCGCTCTGTCTGACTCGATGTCGGCACACGAGTTGGTCGTCTACTTCTTCGAGAAAGCGGCAGAGCAGGTCCACCTCGAGGACGACATGCGCGACGTCTTACGCGGCTCATACCGCTGCGCGCCGCGGCCCCTAGAGCGCGAGTCCAGCGATCTGATGGCGCATGTCCGCGACGACCGTCGCCGCCGCGCGCACGCGAGTCGCCATCGACCCCGCGGTTCCCGCGCGATCGGCAGGGGGCGCGTCGGCCCACGCCCGCAGATCTGCGGCGACCGCGGTACACCGGGCGCGCAGCTCATCCGCGGTCTGGCGCACGGCGCGCGCCGACTCGAGGGCGGCCTGTCCTTCTCGCGCGAGGCTCTTCCCGTGCTCGACCCAATCACCCTGGGCACCCTCGGGGTGCGCGCACGCCTTCGTCGCTGCACCTAACTCGTCGATCTGTTGCTGAAGCGACGCCGCGGCGTCCAGAACCGCCTTCGATGTGGAGATCACCTGCATCCCCTCGGCGGCGGCGCGTGCCGTCGCCGACGCCTTGGTTACCG
>JBKJXT010000323.1:0-2902 GCA_046716205.1 Actinomycetota bacterium | reverse complement strand
ATCTGCAGCTCATCGACGACTGGCAAGGCCTGCTCTACCAAGCCTTCAGCGATCAGCAGAGCGGCGTTCGCCTCCTCTGGTCCGGCGACCCACCCGCGCAACACGATGCCATCCCCGCGCGTGAGGACCTCGATCCTGCTCGCGTCGACGTCATCCGCCTCGTGCAGCGCGTCAAGGATCAGCTCGAGATCGGAGTCTCTTTCCGGATCGGGCATGTGCGCGCTCATCGGAGTCACCCTCCTAGGCCGACAGCTTCGCCTGTTCACGGAGCTTCTGCAGTGCGATGCGCTCGATCTGGCGCACGCGCTCACGAGACAGCGACATGGCGTCTCCGACCTGCTGCAGTGATCGCGGCTGTCCGTCTTGCAGCCCGAACCGCAGTGCGAGGACGCGGCTCTCACGTTCGTCGAGCTGGCCCTGGATCGCCTCGGTCAGATCGTCGCGCAGCATGGATTCCGAGACCTCGTCGAACGGTGCATCCAACGAGACGTCCTCGATCAGATCCTGCAGTTCCGTATCGCCGCTTTCACCGACCGGCTGATGCAACGAGACCGTTCGAAGCTCGCGGACGACACGCTGCATCAAGGCGATCTCTTCGGTGGGGAGCGCCATCATCTCCGAGAGCTCGTCGTCGGTCGGCGCGCGCCCACGTTGCTGTGTGAACTCCGCCTGCTTGCGACGGAGCTTGCGGACCCGCTCTTCGACGTGAACGGGGAAACGGATCGTGCGGGCGGTGTTGCCGAGCCCGCGCTGGATGGCCTGACGGATCCACCAGGTGGCGTAGGTGGAGAACTTGAAGCCCTTGCGCCAGTCGAACTTCTCGACCGCGCGCATCAGGCCGATGTTGCCCTCCTGGATGAGGTCGAGCAGCGGCAACCCTTGGTTCTGGTAGCGCTTCGCGATGCTCACGACGAGGCGCAGGTTCGCGGCGATGAACCGCTCCCGTGCGCGGCGGCCGATGCGCAAAGCGCTCGTCAGCGACCGTCGCTCCTTTCCGCTGAGCGTCTGGGTGCGATCCTCGAGCCGCGCCCATGCCTCGTGGCAGCGCTCGATCGCCATCGCGAGCTCGACCTCTTGCTCGGCGGTCAGGAGCGGCTCCTTGCCGACCGCTTCGAGATATTCCCGAAGCGCATCGACCTCAGGAGCGGCGGGTTCCGCAATCACGCGTGCCATCACTTAGGTCCTGTATCCGGCGACGGCAGCGTCAAAACGTCCTGGCCACTTCAGAGCGGTTGGCTGTGCGGCAGAACGCCACCGTCCGCCGAACGTGCGGCCGCGACGTAGGGCTCCACACGCTCTTCGACGCGGTCGTCGTCGAGTGTGATCATCTTCCGCTCGCGGATGGCGCCGATGGCGCCGGTCGCCTTCTCCTGCATCTGGCCGGTGAACTTGCCCGCGCTCTCGCGGAAGTTCTCCGCTTCTTTCGAGGACCACATGTCCTTGGCCCACTTCATCATCTGGTCGTAACGGTACCGACCCGCCCGGGCACCAAGCAGATACCCGATGCCCATTCCAGCAGCCATCCCCAACTTGAAGCGCATGATAGATCACCCTCCTTGCGTAGGTGTTACCCATCGCAGGGCAGGGCGAATCCGTTGCTATCCAGGTGCCGCCATCAGTTCTCGCCCTGGAAGATCTCCGAAACCGATTCGTCCTGGAAAACGGCTCGGATCGTGCTGGCCACGATGGGCGCGATCGACAGGATGGTGATCTTGTCGATCTGCTTGTCTGCCGGGAGCGGCAAGGTATTGGTGACCACGAGCTCCTTGATCGGCGAGTTCTTGAGACGGTCGATCGCAGGGTCGGAGAGGATCGCGTGGGTCGCTGCGGCGTAAACCTCCTCGGCGCCGAACTCCATCAGGACTTCCGCGCCGGCGGTCATCGTGCCCGCGGTATCGATCATGTCGTCCACCAGCACGCAGCGCTTGCCTCGGACGTCACCGATCACTTCCTTGACGGTCTCGCTGACGTTGCGCACGTCGGTGCGGCGTCGTTTGTGCAGGATCGCCAGCGGCGCACTGAGGCGCGCGGCGAACTTCTCGGAAACCTTGATCCGCCCAGCATCAGGGCTGACGACGACGAGGTCGCCGTCGAGCTTGTCGGCGAAGTAGTTCTCGAGCAGCGGGAGCGCCGTGAGGTGGTCGAAGGGCTTGTCGAAGAACCCCTGGATCTGGTCGGCGTGCAGATCCACGGTCAGGACGCGGTCGGCGCCGGCCGCGATCAACAGGTCGGCGATGAGGCGCGCACTGATCGGCTCGCGACCTCGCGACTTCCGATCCTGTCGCGAGTAGGCGTAGTAGGGGATGACGGCGCTGATCCGCTTGGCCGAGGCGCGCTTGGCGGCGTCGATCATCACGAGCTGCTCGATGATGTGCTTGTTCGGCTCGGCGTGGGTCTGCAGGATGAACAGGTCTGCCCCGCGGACGTTCTCTTGGTATCGGAAACGGATCTCGCCGTTGGCGAAGTCGTCCAGTTGGATCTCGGCGAGGCTCGTACCGAGCTCTTTCGCTATCTCCGCGGCGAGCGCCGGGTTCGACCGCCCCGCCGCGAGGATGAGACGTTTCCGCGGCGTCATCGCCAACCCACTCACCGTTCAGGCCCCCTTAGGATCTGGTTTCCGTTTGCGCGCCGGGCGTGCCGGGTTCCCGTACACGACCGTGCCGGCTGGAACGTCTTTCGTCACGACCGAGCCTGCCCCCGTGACCGCACGCTTGCCCACCTTGACCGGCGCCACCAGCATCGTATCCGAACCGATCTTGGCTCCGTCGCCGATGATCGTCTTCGATTTCGTCTTGGTCTCAGCGTCGTAGTTCACGGTGACCGTGGCCGCGCCGACGTTGACGTCCTTGCCGATCTGAGCGTCGCCAACGTAGGACAGGTGTGGCACCTTGCTGCCTTCACC
>JBKJXT010000322.1:0-10485 GCA_046716205.1 Actinomycetota bacterium | reverse complement strand
AGTCCATCACCGAGATCATGGTCAACCGTCACGACGTCCTCTACATCGAGCGCGACGGCAAGATCCAGCGCACCCTCGGGCGTTTCCTGGATGATGCGCACCTCCGTCGCACGATCGACAAGATCGTCGGGCAGGTCGGGCGTCGCATCGACGAGTCGTCGCCGTACGTGGATGCGCGTCTGCCGGACGGTTCGCGTGTCAACGCCGCCATCCCGCCGATCTCGATCGACGGCCCATGCCTCACCATCCGTAAGTTCGCTCGGGACCCCTACATGGCTGAGGACCTCATCAGCTTCGGGACGATGTCCTCGAAGACCGCGCGGTTCCTCGAGGCGTGTGTGCGCGGACGCATCAACATCCTCGTTTCGGGCGGAACTGGTGCAGGCAAGACGACTACTTTGAATGTGCTTTCGTCCTTCATCCCGGAGGACGAGCGCATCATCACGATCGAGGACTCCGCAGAACTGCGCCTCTTGCAGCCTCACGTCGTTCGCATGGAGGCGCGCCCACCGAACATCGAGGGCCGCGGCCAGGTCGCGATCCGCGACCTCGTCCGCAACTCTTTGCGAATGCGACCCGACCGCATCGTGGTCGGAGAGGTTCGCTCCGGCGAGGCGCTCGACATGCTCCAGGCGATGAACACCGGTCATGATGGTTCGATCTCGACGGTGCACGCCAACTCGCCTCGCGACGTCATCGCGCGTGTCGAGACGATGTGTCTGATGGCAGGGATGGATCTGCCGGTGCGCGCGATCCGCGAGCAGATCGCGTCGGCCGTGCAGCTGATCGTGCACCAGGCCCGCCTGAAGGATGGGACGCGACGTATCAGTCATGTGACCGAGGTCGTCGGCATGGAGGGTGACGTGATCACGCTCCAGGACCTGTTCCTGTACGACTTCGGGATGGGCGTGGACGAGGCCGGCCGCTTCCGCGGTCACATCAAGTCGATGGGTCTGCGTCCTCGGTTCCTGGAGAAGCTCCAGGACGCCGGCGTGAAGCTCGACTCCGAGATCTTCGAACCGGAGCCCTTCGCGAGAGAGTTGCGATGAGCAGGGTTCTTCCCCGAGTTGTCGCGGCGATCGTGCTCGCCCTGGTGGTGGCGCCCATGGCTCCTGCCCAGGCGCAGTCCTCCGAACTCGCGGTACTCATCCGCGAGATCTCGTTCCGGGCCGACGGGAAGACAGACGTCGTCGTTTCGCTGTCGGGGTCGGCCGTCGGGGATGCCCTCACCGGCTCGAACTTTTCGGTCACCGAGGCCGGCCAGCCCGTCGCGGGACTCACCGCGGAGCCACTCTTCAGCGCGCGCGATACGTCGGTGGCAGTGGCTCTGGTGTTCGACAACAGCGGCAGCATCCGCGGCGCACCGCTGACCGCCGCGAAGAACGCGGCGAAGGTACTCCTCGGGAGTCTGCCCCCCGGCACGAAGGTCGCCCTGTTCACCCTGGGCGGGGGGTCCCGCCTTGTCGCCGATTTCACCACCACGACGGCCCCGGTTTCCGCAGCGATCGACTCGATCGAGGCTCGAGGCAGGACCTTCTTGTTCGACGCGATCGTTTCCGCGTCGCAGGCGCTCGCACGACAAGGGAACGCACAGCGCAACGTCGTGATCCTCTCCGACGGACGAGACTCCCAATCGACCGCGACGCTCGAGCGGGCGACATCGGCGTTGCGCTCCGCGGGCGCTCCGGCGACGACCGTCTTGCTGGCCGGCTCTTCGACGGACGCGAACGTGTTGCAGGCCGTCTCCCAAGCCGTGCAGGGTGGTCGCTTCTTCTCCGTCGCCGACCCGCAGCTGTTGCAGTCCGCTTTCGCAACGGTGGCGCAGTCGATCCGCACGCAGTACGTGCTGACCTACCCCGCGACGGCGACGACGCCGCGCGACCTCGACATCGGGGTCAGCGTGAACGTCGGCAGCGCGACGGCAACAGACCGCAGCAGCGTGGTCAACGAGCGCAAGCTGGCGGCACCGGGACTGAAGCCGGCCGATCAGTCCGGGCCGCTCGTGCCTGCGTTCGGCGGGGATCTGGGTCTGTTCTTCGGGATCTTCGCAGCGTTCGCAGCCCTGATGCTTTTCGTCGGCATGCTGCTGTACCGCCCGGCGGGTGCGCGCGCCGAGCAGTTGCTTGCGCGCGGTTTGCGTCTCTACACCAAGGCCGCTCAGAAGAAGAAGCCGACCCCCGAGAGCGGCGGCTTGCTGGCAAGCAGCATGGGCCGGAAAGCGGTGGGCCTGGTCGAAAGGGTTCCGCGCACGCAGAAGTTCGAGAAGATGATGCAGCTCCAGCTAGAAGCAGCGGGTTGGCCGCTGCGCTCGACGGAGTTCATCCTCATCCAGATCGGCGGGATCTTCGTCGGCGGGATCCTCGGCTTCGGGCTGTTCGCACGGTGGTGGCTGGGCGTTCTTCTGATGGTCGTCGGCGCGCTTGCGCCGCGGATCATGCTCTCCGTGCAAAGCTCGAAACGCAACGCCGCGTTCCTCGAGCAGCTCCCGGACACGCTCCAGCTGCTCGCCGGCTCGTTGCAGGCCGGGTACGGCTTCATGCAGGCCTTGGACACGGTTGCGAAGGAAACACCAGCGCCGACCGGGAGTGAGTTCTCGCGCGTGCTGGCCGAGTCACGCCTGGGCATGCCTCTTGAAGAAGCTCTCGACGCCATGGCCGAACGCGTCGGCGGTGAGGACTTCAAGTGGGTTGTTCTCGCGATCAACATCCAGCGACAGGTCGGCGGTAACCTCGCGACCCTGCTGCACACGGTGTCGAACACCCTGCGGGAACGTGAGCAGGTCCGCCGTCAGATCAAGGTCCTGTCCGCTGAAGGCCGCCTTTCGGCGGTCATCTTGGTCGTGCTGCCGTTCCTCCTCGTCGGGTACCTCGAGATAGTGAACCCGAAGTACCTCTCTGCGCTCACGGGCGAGACGATCGGAAAGATCGCTATCGCAGGCGCGCTCGTGCTCATCGGCATCGGCATCGTGTGGATGCGCAAGATAATCAAGATCGACGTGTGAGGGGGAAGTCATGGGTTTAGAGCTCGGCATCCTCCTCGCCTTCGGGTCGATCATGCTGGTGCTGTTCGTCGTGCAAGACTTCGTCGTTCAGCGCAACGAGGTGTTCCGCGCGCTGCGTTCGGTTCGGGCTATCGAGTTGCATCCAACCGATCTTCGTCAACGCGAGCTGGCGATCCCGTTCACGCGCCGTGTTCTCCTCCCGGCGTTCCGCCGGCTCGGCGAGTTAGGCCGCCGGCTGACCCCCGGCAGCGTCGTCGCGCGACTCCAGAAAGAAGTGGTGTACGCGGGCAGCCCGGCCGGCTGGGATGCCGAGCGTATCCTCGCGATGAAGATCCTGCTCACCCTCGGCGGCATCATCGGTGCATTCTTCTTCGCGAAGTTGCTCGCCTTCCAAGGGATCCGCGCGATCATCCTGATGCTGCTCGGCGGATTCGTCGGCTACTACATCCCTGAGTGGATCCTCCGCGGCAAGTCCGGCAAGCGCCAGGACGAGATGCGGCGCGCACTCCCCGATGCGCTGGACCTGCTATCGATCACGGTCGAGGCCGGCCTCGGATTCGACGCTGCGATCTCTCGCGTGTCCAAGCAGGCAGGCGGGCCTCTCGGTGAAGAGCTGTTCCGCGTCCTGCAAGAGATGCAGATCGGTAAGGCGCGCGCCGACGCGCTGCGCGACCTCGGGGAGCGTACGACGATCCCGGAGCTGCGATCGTTCGTCCTCGCGATGGTGCAGGCCGACATCTTCGGTATCTCGATCGCGAAGGTCCTGCACGTGCAAGCAGCCGAGATGCGGACCAAGCGTCGTCAGCGCGCCGAAGAGAAGGCACAGAAGGTCCCGGTCAAGATCGTCTTCCCGCTGCTGACGTGCATCTTCCCGGCGCTGTTCCTGATCCTCCTCGGACCGGCCGCGATCTCGATCTACAAAGCGTTCTCCCAGAGCGGGTAGACATGCGCATCGTGGCTTACACGGTCGAGACGTCTCTCGCCGTCACGCTATCCACCCTTTCGGAGTGGGAGGTGGTGGCCGCGAGTTCTGTCGAGGAAGTCGTTCGGCTCGCGCCGCACGCATCGGTCGTTCTCGTAGGGAGGGCGACGACAGCCGAAGGTCTTGCAGCGGCGGACGAGATCTACTCCCTGGGTGTGACCATCCCATCCGTGGTCGTCGGAGACGTGCCTGGCCGGGAAGGCTCGGTCCCACCTGTGGTGTGTCGGCCGTTCTCTCTGGACGACCTTCGGAACGCGGTGGACGCTGCGGTGGCCGGTGCGCCAGCCACGAACGGTGTCTATCAGCCGGCCGTGGAGGCGATCGAGCCGACCGATGAGCAACTTCCCGTAGCTGCGGTGAACATCATCGATCTGCAACAGGAGAGGTTCATCCGGCTCGAGCCCGAGGAAGAGCAGCGGAAACCCGCAGAAAAACAGCACGGAGAGGAACCGCCGGAGATCACTCCGGCGGTTGCCCCCGCCCCGGTCGAGCTTCCCTCTCCGCCACAACCACAGCGGGTCGTGCCCCCGCCCCCTCTAGCAACGCCGCCCGCGCCGATCACACGAGAGCCGAAGCAACGCCGCCGCCGAGGCAGGGGCAGGACAGAGGTCGGGCGCGACACAGAGTCACCGCTTGTCGCGAAGATGCGGCGTGTTGCGGCGACGGCCAAGGATCTCGACGAGCTCCTCGAAGAACTCCCGATGGTCGGCGATCTCGGCACGATGTGCGAAGCGCTACTCGGCGAAGTTGCCGAACGATTCACTCCTGAGGTGGCGTCGGTATACATCCGCGACACGAAGGGATTCCGCGTCGTCGCGGCCCACGGTTTGTCGAAGGTCGAGCGCGGACTGATCGTCGGGCTCGACCATCCGTTGTTCGGCGACATGATCCGCTCGCCGGAGACGATCCTCATAGCGCCGGTAGACCTCGCGCAGGGGCTGGTCGCCGGGATCGGCGGCGCGCGCACCCAAGCCATGCTCGTAGCCCCGGTGCAGGTGCAGGGTCGAGTGGTCGCGATGATCGTGGTGGGGCGCGACGCCTTCAAGGACGCGGAGCTCGACTCGCTGGACGCGCTGGCCACGGAGGCCGCTCCCGGCCTCGCCGTCGCGCAGATGCTCGACCGCATCCGCCGCACCTAGTTCGCCGGCGTTGCGACAACCGGAAGCGTTGGGATGGGGTGCTGCTCGCATCCGATCGCGGGCTCACGTCGTTCGAAGAGCACTGATCTCCTGTCACCGTCAAGGCGAACCCACGTCTGCGTCAGCGCGAGGACCTGACTGAGCGGGTCCTTCGGACGGATGAGGACATGCGTGACACAGGCGTTGTCGAGGGTCTGATCCCAGCCCGGCAGTCCTGAGATCGTGCGCCGATACCTGTTGACCAGCCCGACCCCGTAGATGTCTCCGCGGAGGTCCAGGTATACGCGCGCTTGTGGCCACGCGCGGTCGATCACCAGACCCGACCACCCGTCGAGAACGAAGACACGCACCCCGTCGATGCGAAGGCGCTCGATGGCCGCGAGCGGGAACTGCTCATCGACGATGTCGGCAGCGCGGCCCGAGCGCGGCATGCCAACGACCAACAGCACCCCGAGCCCGCCGATGGCCATCGCCCACCCCATTGCGCCCAGGGGAACCGAAGGACGCTCCGTTGTTGGTGCGGCAGGTCGTTGACGAAGGGTGGAGAGTGCCCCGGGCAGGACGCGCGCGACGACGAGGGCGAGCACGATCGCAGAGATCGCGAGGTTGCGAACCGCTTGGAGGGCGAGGAAGAGGAACGCCGTCGAGAGGGCCAGGTCCGTCAGATCTACGGCGTCAGGGTTCAACGCGAACGCAGCGATGAGGATCAGCAGGAGCGCCAGGAACAGCAACGAGCTTCCTTCGTGGAAGTCAGGAGATGCCCATTCCGTGACCGTGTTGCGTACTGCGCCCAGCAGCCCGAACGCATGCGATATCAGCTTCGCTCCGGCCGGGTTCACGAGGATCGCAGGGATCGAAGCAAGGGACACCAGAGCCAGCCGCCGCGCCCACGCGCCGTCGGCTCCTGTTTGCCGAAGCACAAGCTTGATGCCTTCCGCGATCGCTACGAGTGCGATGAGCCCGATCCCCAGCACGACCATCCCGTGGAGGTTCGCCCACAACACCGCGATCGGCAGGAACCACCAGATCCGCTTGTCCCTTCGCTCCAGCAGGGTGAGCGTGACGACGAACAGCAGGAAGGACATCAGGTTCGGACGCTCGGTCCAGTTGGCCGATCCGGCGTACGCGGCCAGTCCCAGCAGGCCCCACGTCGCCATCCCTGATCCCATCCGGCGGACCAGCAGGCGCGCGACGAGCGCGTAGATCGCGAAGGTGACCACTGCGCGGTACGCGAGGATGCCGTACAGCCCGAATGCGTCCCGCAGTCCTTGCAGGATGACTTCCGATCCCCATTCCTGCACCACCCACGACTTGCCGGGGATCGTGAAGGAATACACGTCCGCGTGCGGGATGCTCTTCTCGTCGACGATGAGCTTGCCCGTCCGCAGATGCCACCAGAGGTCGGGGTCGGAGAGCTTCTCTGTCAGCAGTTTGACTGGAATCGACAGGAGTACGGCTGCGCCGACGATCGTGGATGGTAACAGCCACCGTTCGCGGACGCGGCCACCCCAGGCACCCATGATTCGCCAAGGCTAACCGGTTACGCTCGGCCTGGCAGAAAGGCCGGTGCCCGACTAGTGGATCGAACTTACTCGAGGGTCTTGATCGCGGCGTGCTGCGCGGTATCGTGGGCGCTCGGATCGCTCGCAGTGGCAACGCATGCACTGGAGTATCGCGACCCGGAGCGCTACGCGAAGGACTTCGCGCTGGAGTACGTGTCGGCCAAAGCGGTCCTGGAGGGTCGCGACCCCTACGTACCGATGCGCACGCTCATCAAAGAGGAATTCCCCGTTGATGACGCCTACGTCCGGGAGCGGATCGTTCCCGGACGCAATTGGCACCCGCCGTTCAAGTTCATCATCGTGGTCCCGCTGGCTGGACTTCCGTTCGAGGCGGCAGGGGTCATCTGGCTCCTTGCATCAGCAGCGTGTGTCGTCGGGGCGGGCGCATTGGTCGGTCGTCGTCTGGGATGGTCGAGGTGGCAGGCCGCATCGCTTGGTGCAGCGTTCATCGCGGCGCCCGTAACCCAGAAGGACCTGTCTTTCGGGCAAGTGAACGGTCAACTGCTCCTGTTGCTCGTTCTCGCTTGGCTCTGGGCCGAACGCGACAAGCAAGTCTGGGCCGGGGCCGCCCTCGGCGCAGCGATCGCGATCAAGGTGTTCCCCGCCTTGTTGCTGCTTCCGATGTTGTTCATGGCTCGGCGGCGTCTGATCGCGGTTGCCGTTTCAGTGGCGGCTGCGTTGAGTGGCTTGGGCGTCATCTTCGCAGGCGCCGCACACATTGTTGAGTTGCTCCTGGACGCGGGGAAGGGTGGCTTCGCGTATTGGAACGCATCGCCCCCGAACGTGAGCCTCTGGGGCGCGATCAATCGCTGGACCACGCCGAATAGCTGGACGCCCAACCTGGACATGACGTGGCTCGGCACGATAGCCGGTGTGATTGCGATCGCCGGCGTGCTTGCGCTGGCGGTTCGATTCAAGCAAGAGCCGGGGGCATACTGGACGTGGTTGATCGTCGTCCTCCTTGCCTGGCCGATCGTGTGGGATCATTACCTCGTGCTGGTGTTGCCGTGGGTCGCGATCTCGATGACCGACGTGATGAGAGATCCCACGCCGGGCCGGCTTGCAGCCGCCGGCGCCATCGGGGTCCTTCTGGTTCTCGGGATCCCACCTTCAGTATCGCCTCTGACCGGCCCCGTGCCCGCGTTCGAATCCGCGCTGTTGTATGCGTTACCGACTTGGGCGTTGATAGCTGCGCTTGCCCACGACGTTGTTCGTCGGTCGCGGGTTTCCAGATTGGCTTAGGTCTCGGTGCGCAGCGCGGCAGACCGCGACGGGTGGCGCAGCTTCGCCAGCGCCTTCGCTTCCAGCTGACGGATCCGCTCTCGCGTCAGCCCGAACCGCTTGCCAACCTCTTCGAGGGTGAGCGGCTCTTCGCCCGTCAGCCCGAACCGCAGACCCAGGATGGTCCGCTCGCGTTCGGTCAGCGTTTCGAGAACCTTCTCCAGCTCTTCGCGCCCGATGCCCTGCAGCACGCCGTCGAACTGCTCGTTCGCCGCCTCGTCCGGCACGAACTCGCCGAGCGTCGCCTCGCCGGCTTCGCCGACCGGCGTCTCCAGCGACAGCAGGTTCGCCGCCAGCCCGCGCAGCTCGCGAACCCGCGCGAGCGGCAGGCGTGCTGCCTTCGCGACCTCTTCGTCGGTTGCCTCGCGTCCCAGCTGCGCCTCGAGCTCGCTGCGCGCTCGACGGACGCGCACCAGCAGCTCGTGGACGTGCACCGGCAAACGGATCGCGCGACCGCGGTCGGCGATGCCGCGCTGGATCGCCTGACGGATCCACCACGTCGCGTAGGTCGAGAACTTGAAGCCCTTGCGCCATTCGAACTTGTCGACGGCGCGCATGAGGCCGATGTTGCCTTCCTGCACCAGGTCCAGCAGCGGGATCCCGGTCGCGCGGTAGCGGCGAGCGATCGAGACGACGAGTCGCAGGTTCGCCTGCACCATCTCATGCTTGGCGTTCGCGCCGTCGCGCTTCAGCGACTCGAGTTGCCGGCGCTTCTTCGCGTCCAGGCCGTCGCCCTTCTGCAGTCGCTTCTCCGCCTTCATGCCGTTCTCGATCCGCTTCGCCAGCTCGACCTCCTGCGCAGCGGTGAGCAGCGGGTAGCGGCCGATCTCGCGGAGATAGGTCCCCAGCGCGTCGAGGTCGCCGAGTCGCTCCGCCTCTTCGGGCCGTAGCGGGGTCTCTTCCTCGGTCTCGATCTGCTCGGCAGCTTCGGCGAGCAGCTCGGCGTCGTCTATATCGAGTTCGTCGGTGGCAGGCGTAAGAGAGTCTTCGGATTGAGCCACGTTTGGATCTTCACATCCTTTCGAGCGCACGGACGATACTAAAGAGGAGAGTCCCGTCCTGCGATTTGCGCAGGTCAGACCCCCTGTAAGGCCTCATTCACGATTACACTACCCGGGCGCGAAGCGCCTCACGGGTCTCGTCCGTAGCCCTTGTTGCCAGCCAATCATCGCACAAAGATGGCCTAACCGCATCGTGCGTGACCGTACCCAGTTCTAGACGCCTTAGTCCGCGGAAAGGTTGACACGACCTCAGGCGAGCTGAGCGAGGAGCTCCTGTGGGTCGGTCACCGGCATCCGGCACGCGAAGTTGCGGCAGACGTAGGCCGTCGGCAGCTCGCCCCGCATGGGACGGTCGCGCAGCAGGGGAGGCTCCGAGGAGCCGGGCGCGCCCGCGGCCACGACGCGATTGGGGGCGTAGGTGGAGCGCACGGTGTCGATCAGCGCCCCGTTGGTGGCGCCAACGATCGCGACTTCCTGCGCCGGACCGATCGCCATGTCGAGGGCGGCCAGCGCGGCGCCGAAGCCGAGGGGGGAGTGCCCCATCGCCGGCGCGAGCGCGTGCAGCGGCTCGCTCGAGGCCTTCTCCACCTCGCCGTCGCCTGAAAGCGCGGCCAGTCGCAGCAGGACGTGTGCGGCCGAGGAGTTCCCGGACGGTACCGCGTTGTCGAAGAGATCCTTCGGACGCACCACCGTCTGCTCGGCATCGGAGCCGGCATCGAACAACGGCCCGCCGGCGGGGTCGCTGAACAGCTCGATGATCGATGCACCGAGCGCCCACGCTTCGTTCCACCACCGCACGTCGAAGGTCGTCTCGTACAACGTCAGGCATCCATCGGCCAGCATCGCGTGATCGTCGAGGAACCCCGCGCCGGAGGTTCGGCCCTCGCGCCAGGATCGCTGCAGGCGTCCGCGCGCGTCGCGCAGCTCGCGCAAGACGAACGACGCCGCCCCGGCTGCCGCATCCACGTAGTCGTCGCGTCGCAGGACCCGCCCCGCCTCGGCGAGCGCCGCGATCGCGAGGCCGTTCCAGGACGCGAGGATCTTGTCGTCGGTCGCCGGCCGGATGCGCGCCTCGCGCGCCTCGTAGAGCTTCTGTTTCACACGCGTGAGCGCGACGCGCAGCTCCTCGGCGGTCATCCCGGTATCGGTCACCACCTGTTCGTCGGCGTCGGGACGCCACAGGACGTTGGTGCCTTCCCAATTGCCATGGCCGCTGAGGGCGAAGGCCGCGACCGCCGTCGGCATGTCGTCGCCCGCGATCGCGATGATCTCGTCGTAGGGCCACACGTAGAACTTCCCTTCAACGCCTTCGGAGTCGGCGTCCTGGCTCGAATAGAACCCGCCGTCGGGATGGCGCATCTCGCGCAGCAGGTAGTCGGCGGTCGCCGTCGCGGTGTCGCGATAGAGCTCCGAGCCCGTGACCTGGAAGACGCGCACGTACAGGCGCAGCAGCTGCGCGTTGTCGTAGAGCATCTTCTCGAAGTGCGGAACGAGCCAGATCCGGTCTACGGCGTAGCGA
>JBKJXT010000321.1:0-3405 GCA_046716205.1 Actinomycetota bacterium | reverse complement strand
GTTGTGCTCGATCACGATCACGGTGTTGCCTTGGTCGACCAAGCGATGCAGCACGCCGAGCAACTTGTTGATGTCCTCGAAGTGCAAGCCGGTCGTCGGCTCGTCCAGGATGTAGATCGTGCGGCCGGTGGCGCGCTTGCTCAGCTCGCTGGCGAGCTTGACGCGCTGCGCCTCGCCGCCGGACAGCGTCGTCGCCGGCTGGCCGACGCGCATGTAGCCCAGCCCGACGTCGACGAGGGTTTGGAAGTGGCGCGCGATCGTCGGGATCGCGCTGAAGTGCTCGAGGGCTTGCTCGATCGACATCTCGAGGACCTGGTGGATGTTCTTGCCCTTGAACGTCACCTCGAGTGTGTCGCGGTTGTAGCGGTGGCCTTTGCACACCTCGCACGGCACGTACACGTCGGGCAGGAAGTGCATCTCGATCTTGATCTGCCCGTCGCCCTGGCACGCCTCGCACCGTCCGCCGGAGACGTTGAAGGAGAACCGCCCGGGCTTGTAGCCGCGCACGCGCGACTCCTGCACCTGCGAGAACAGGTTACGGATGTGATCGAACACACCGATGTAGGTGGCCGGGTTTGACCGCGGCGTGCGCCCGATCGGAGCCTGATCGACATTGACGACCTTGTCGAAATGCTGCAGGCCCTGGATCGACTTGTGCTTGCCGGCGACGTCCTTGGAGCCGTAGATCTTCTGCATCAGCACGGGGTGGAGCGTGTCGCTGAGCAAAGACGACTTCCCGCTGCCCGACACCCCGGTGATGCACACGAAGCATCCGATCGGGAACCGCACGTCGATCGTCTTGAGGTTGTTCTGGCGTGCGCCCTTCAGCACGAGCCAGTTGCCGCCCGGCGCGCGCCGCATCCCGGGGATCTCGATGCGCCTGCGCCCGCTGAGGTACATCCCCGTGGACGACGTGGCATGCGTCATGAGGCCGGTGACGGGACCGGCGTAGACGATCTCGCCGCCGTGCTCGCCCGCGCCGGGACCGATGTCGACGATGTAGTCGGCGGTCGCGATGGTGGCGTCGTCGTGCTCGACGACGATCAGCGTGTTGCCCATGTCCCGCAGGCGGATCAGGGTCTCGATCAACCGATGGTTGTCGCGCTGGTGCAGGCCGACGGAGGGCTCGTCGAGGATGTAGAGGACCCCGACGAGGCCACTGCCGATCTGCGTCGCCAGGCGGATGCGCTGCGCCTCGCCGCCCGCCAGCGTCGCCGCGGAGCGCTCGAGGGTGAGGTAGTCGAGACCGACGTCGAGCAGGAAGCCGACGCGCGAGGCGACCTCCTTGATGATGCGGTCTGCGATGTGGTGCTCGCGCTCGGTGAACTCCAGCGTCTTGAGGAACTTGTCGGCGTCGCCGATCGACATCGCGGTGAGCTCGTGGATGTTCTTCTCGCCGATGGTGACGCTGAGCGTCTCGGGCTTGAGGCGCGAACCCTTGCACGCGGGACACGGGATCTGGCGCATGTATTGCTCGATCTTGGTGATCGCGTAATCGGACTCGGCGCGCTCGTGCTGGCGCTCGAGCCACGGGATCACGCCTTCGAAGTGCGTGTGGTAAGCGCGCGTGCGACCGTAGCGGTTGCGGTAGCGGACGTAGACCTGCTGCTCGCCGGTCCCGTACAGGAAGGCTTCCCGCTGGGCCTTGGTGAGCTTGCGCCACGGCGTCGAGATCTTGACCTTGAGGTGATCGGCGACGGCTTCGACGAGCTTGTCGTAGTACTCGGTGCGCCCGCCGGCCCACGGGTGGAACGGACGCTCGCCGATCGCGACGTCTTCATCCTGGATGACGAGCTCGGGATCGACCTCCAGATGCGTGCCAAGGCCGTCGCAGCGCGGACATGCGCCGTAGGGCGAGTTGAAGGAGAAGTTACGCGGCTGCGGCTCCTCGAAGGACAGGCCGTCGAACATGCATGCGAGGTGCTGGGAGTAGGTCTCGACCTGGCCGGGGCCATCGCCGTCGACGATCTCTATCGCGACGAGGCCGTCGGCGAGACCCAGTGCCGTTTCGATGGAGTCGGTGAGACGGCGCTCGATCCCGTCCTTCATCACGAGCCGGTCGACGACCACGTCGATCGAGTGCTTGTAATAGCGGTCGAGTTTGATCTTCTCAGTGAGCTCCTTGACCTCGCCGTCGACCTTGGCGCGCGAGAAGCCCTTCTTGGCGAGATCCTGCAGCAGCTGCTCGTACTCACCCTTGCGATCGCGCACGATCGGCGCGAGGACCTGGAACCGGCTGCCTTCGGCCAGCACGCGGACCTGGTCAACGATCTGGTCAGGGGTTTGCTTCGCGATCGGACGCCCGCACTTGGGACAGTGCGGCTTGCCGACGCGCGCGTACAGCAGGCGCAGGTAGTCGTAGATCTCGGTGACGGTGCCGACCGTCGAGCGGGGGTTCTGGCTGGCGGTCTTCTGGTCGATCGAGATGGCGGGACTGAGGCCGTCGATGAAATCGACGTCGGGCTTCTCCATCTGCCCAAGGAATTGGCGCGCGTACGCGCTGAGAGACTCGACGTAGCGTCGTTGGCCTTCGGCGTAGATGGTGTCAAAGGCGAGGCTCGACTTGCCGGAGCCGCTGATCCCGGTGAAGACGATCAGCTTGTCGCGCGGGAGCTCGAGGTGGACGTTGCGCAGGTTGTGTTCGCGCGCGCCGTGGATGACGAGGGAGCCGCTGGGGCTCGGGACTCGCGGGGCGTCCTGACCGGGGCGCGTCGCCTCCTCAACGGGCGTCGCGCTCTTCGCGGGCGCACCAGAAGCCGCGCGCGCCTCCCCTTTGGGTTGGGCGCGCTTGGGCTTGGTGTTCTTTGGACGTGTACTCACTCGATCGCAACCCTCACCATCCCGTCGACGACCTCCACCTCGTAGATCTCGAGGGGCTCGTCGGCGGGACCACTGACGACCTCACCGGTGACGACGTTGAAGTTGGCGGCGTGCCCCGGACACTCGATGACTCCATCGCTGACGACGTCGCCCTCGCCGATCGGCTGGCCGGCGTGGGTGCAATCGTTCTGGAGGGCGTAGAAGGTGCCGCCCGTGCGTACGAGCGCGACCTCCTTGCCGTTCACCTCGATGACAGCCGCCGTTTCCTCGGGGAGCTCGTCTAATGGGACCGCGTCGTAGAAATCAGCCATGCGTGCGTCCTCCTTGGGCGATCGATGCGTTCGATGGATGGCGGGCGCACGCATGATACCCATCGAAAAAGGGCTGCGAGACGGGGCTATCGGCCTCTGACAGACGAACACGTGTTCGAGTCTACGACATCCGACGCTGGAAGAGAAGTAAGTAGCCGTGCTCGGCAAAGTAAACGTCGCTCCGTCTGACTAAGGCGGATGGGGTACCCGCCCGCTTGAGCTTGAGTTGATGGAACGGGAAGGGGCACGGCGCGCGGGCGGGGATGCTGTGCGC
>JBKJXT010000320.1:0-3588 GCA_046716205.1 Actinomycetota bacterium | reverse complement strand
GGCGGCGCTCGACCATCTCGCTGGTGATGACGAACTCCTTGATGCGTTTCTGCGACGGCAGCGTGTACATCGCTTCGAGAAGCATCTCCTCCATAATCATCATCAGGCCGCGCGCGCCGACCTTGCGTTCGACGGCCTGGCGCGCAATCGCACGGAGCGCGTCCTCCGAGAAACGCAGCTTGACGTTGTCGTAATCGAATTTCTTCTGATACTGCTTGATCAGCGCGTTCTTTGGTTCGGTGAGGATCGAGACCAATGCGGCCTCATCTAATTCGCTGAGTGTAGCGAGAACAGGAAGTCGTCCCACGAATTCCGGGATCAAGCCGTAATGGATCAGATCTTCGGGTTCGAGCTTATTGATCGATTCGATGTGCCGCTGCTTGTTCGTCTTGACCTCGGCCTGAAAACCCAGCGATTTGTTGCGAAAACGCTTTTCGACCACCTTTTCGAGGCCAATAAATGCACCGCCGCAGATAAAAAGTATATTTGTCGTATCAAGCTGCTGAAAATCCTGCTGCGGATGTTTACGTCCACCACCGGCAGGGATATTTGCAACCGTACCCTCGAGAATTTTTAACAACGCTTGCTGCACACCCTCACCCGAGACGTCGCGCGTGATCGACGGATTCTCCGCCTTGCGCGCGATCTTGTCGATCTCGTCGATGTAGATGATGCCGGTCTCGGCCTTCTTGACGTCGTAGTCGGCCGCTTGGATGAGCTTGAGCAGGATGTTCTCGACATCCTCGCCGACGTAGCCTGCTTCGGTGAGAGCGGTCGCGTCCGCGATCGCGAACGGAACGTTCATCATGCGTGCGAGCGTGCGAGCGAGCTCGGTCTTGCCGCAACCCGTCGGGCCGAGAAGCAGGATGTTGGACTTCTGGAGTTCGACCTCGTTGCCTTGGGTCGAGCCCACCTGGATGCGCTTGTAGTGGTTGTAGACCGCGACCGACAGGATGCGCTTGGCTTGCTCCTGACCGACGATGTACTCGTTCAGGAAGTCGTAGATCTCGCGCGGCTTGGGGAGCTCTTCGAGCTTGAGCTCGGTGGTTTCGGAGAGCTCTTCCTCGATGATCTCGTTGCAGAGGTCGATGCACTCATCACAGATATAGACGCCGGGACCGGCGATGAGCTTCTTGACCTGCTTCTGGGACTTCCCGCAGAAAGAACACTTCAGCAGATCGCCGCCGTCACCGAACTTCGCCACCGTCGCTCCCGACTCCAGCCGGCCTCAGCCGGTCCTCACCCGTACGCTCCCGATGACGTGATCACACGCCGACGGGCTGCCGCTCCATCACTGCTTTGTTGGTGATGATCTCATCAATCATACCGTAGGCTTTGGCTTCTTCAGAGGTCATGAAACGGTCGCGGTCGATGTCTTTCTCGACCTGTTCGAACGACTGACCCGTGTGCTCCGCGATGATCTCGGCCATGCGGCGCCGCACGCTGAGTACCTCCTTCGCCTGGATGGCGATGTCGGTCAGCGCGCCCTGGTAGCCGGCCGAACCTTCGTGGATCATGATCTTGGAATTCGGCAGCGCGTAGCGCTTGCCCTTCGCGCCGGCGGTCAACAGGATCGCGCCCATCGACATGCCCATGCCGTAACACATCGTCGAGACATCCGACTTGATGTACTGCATCGTGTCGTAGATCGCGAGGCCCGCATAGACCGAGCCACCGGGGGAATTGATGTAGAGGTTGATGTCCTTGCCTTCGTCCTCGGACTCGAGGAACAACAGCTGCGCGACGATGAGGTTCGCGACCGTGTCGTCGATCGGCGTACCGAGGATGATGATGCGGTCCTTCAACAGGCGCGAATAGATGTCGTAGGAGCGTTCGCCGCGAGTCGTCTGCTCGACGACCACCGGCACCATGTAATTCTGGATGTCCTTCATCATGACTCCCTCGAGGTCTCGTTCGCTGCTTGATCGTCCCCGGCCGCGACGGCTTCGGTCGGATCCGCCGGATCTACTGCTTCCGTCGTATCGCTCGTTCCGCCTCCGTCCGTCGCGCCTGTGTCCGTTCCGCCTGTGTCCGATGCAGCTGCCGAGCCCTCTTGTTGAATATCGGCCTTCTCGACCAGGAGATTCAGTGCCTTGCGACGGATGATATCACCGGCCAAAGACAGTAACCGTCCCCGATCCTGCAATTGCTTGGCCAGCGTGGCAGGGTCCATACGTAGTGTTTCTGCGTGATAGCGAACCTCGTCGCGCAGTTCGTCCTCGGCGACCTGGAAGCCTTCGCGCCGGCCGACCTCCTCGAGGATCAGTTGCGCGCGAACGTTACGCTCGGCCTGACGACGAAGATCCTGCTCGACCTGTTCCTCTGTGAAGCCTTGCGTTTCCATGTACTGCTCGATCGTGACGCCGGCGGCGCGCAGTTGCTCCTCGAACCGCTCGAGCCGGAAGGCCATCTCACTGATCACCAATGACTCGGGAACCTCGACCTCGACGTCATCGAGCACCTGCTCGAGGACGCGGTTGCGCACGTCGGAGTCGGCCTGCACGGCCTTCACCTTCTCGATGCGGGACGCGATGTCGGCTTTGAGCTCGTCCAACGTGTCGAACTCGGACGCGGTCTTCGCGAACTCGTCGTCGAGCGCGGGCAGATCCTTATGGCGGATCTCCTTCACCAGCACGCGGAAGGACGCTTCCTCTCCCCCGTGAGGCCCTCCCTCGGGCAGCGTCGCGGTGAAGTCGACGATGTCGCCCGCCTTCTTGCCGATCAGGTTCTCGTCAAGCTCGTCGACCGGCCAAGCGCTGCCGACCTCGTACATCTGGTCGCTGCCGCTCATCCCGGCGTCCTCCTCACCGTGCACGCTGGTGTGGAAGTCGCCGAACACGTAATCGCCGGTGATCGCGGGGCGCTCGATCGCCTCCAAGGAGGCGAAGCGGTCACGGATGCGCCCGAGCTGGTCATCGACCTCTTCGGGGGTCGGGGTCGTATCGGCGCGCGTGACCGACAGGGTGGTGAAGTCTGGGAGCTCGATCTCTGGGCGGACCTCGACCTCGGCGTCGAAGACAAGGTCAGAGCCGAGCGAGTAATCGGTCACCTCGACCCGCGGGGGGACGATGGGCGCCAGGGTGTGCTCTTCCACCGCCTTCGCGACGAGCTCGGGGATGGCCTCCTGCAGGGTGGCTTCCCGAAGCGCATCTGCGCCGAGGCGGGTCTCCAGCACCTTGCGAGGGACGTGGCCCTTGCGGAATCCGGGGATCTTGACCTGGCTGCCGAGCGCTTTCACGGCACGATCGATCGCGGGAGCGACCTCGTCGGAGGACGCGGTGACGCTCAAACGGATCTTGGAGGCGGATTCGCGGGTGAGGGTGCTCTGCATGAGAGCGCGAGTATAGCCGTGGGGTACGGAGGTCGCCGTGGGCTGGATTGGTGGTTCAGGGACGTTGTGTCCCCGCTATCATCGTGAAGCTTCGGGGCGTAGCGCAGCCAGGTTAGCGCGCTTGGTTTGGGACCAAGAGGTCGCCGGTTCGAATCCGGCCGCCCCGACTCTTCATATCGGACTTCCGTTCCAGGCCTCACTCGTTAGAATGGGCCCCGGCTGGGTACCCAGCCAGCGCGGGTGTAGCTCAATGGTAG
>JBKJXT010000319.1:0-4723 GCA_046716205.1 Actinomycetota bacterium | reverse complement strand
GTGGGGCGCAAGAAGGCCGCCGAGATCTGGTTCCTGTGCGAGCAGTACGACGCGGCCGACGCCCTGGCCATGGGCCTGGTGAACAAGGTCGTGCCGCTGGAGCGTCTCGAGGAGGAGACCCTCGCGTGGTGCAGGCGCATGCTCGAGATGTCGCCGCTGGCGCTGCGGATGCTGAAGGCGTCGTTCAATGCAGACATCGATGGGCTGACTGGAGTGCAGCAACTCGCCGGTGATGCGACGCTGCTGTACTACATGAGCGAAGAAGCGCAAGAGGGCCGCGACGCGTACGTTCAGAAACGGCCTCCCGACTTCACTCGGTTCCCCAAGCGGCCGTGAGCGAAGCCCCGCGCGGCGCGAAGCTGTGGGTGCTCGGCGCGCGCCCGCGCACGCTGGGTGCCTCCGTCGTCCCGGTCCTCGTCGGAACGGCAGCCGCCGAGAGCGCGACCCCGATCCGCACCCTCGGATGCCTGGTGGTGGCGCTCGGACTGCAAGTCGGCGTGAACTACGCCAACGACTACTTCGACGGGCGGCGCGGCGTGGATACCGCCCAGCGCGTCGGGCCGGTGCGCCTCACCGCGTCGGGACTCGCGCGCCCGCGGTCGGTGTTGATCGCGGCGCTTGTCTCGATAGCGATCGCCGGCTTCACGGGACTCGCGCTCGCGCTCGCGATCGACGCGCGGATCCTGATCGCGGGGGGACTCGCGATCGTTGCATCGCTTGCGTACTCGGGCGGGCCCAAGCCGTACGCATCGGTAGGGTTGGGAGAGCTGTTCGTCTTCGTCTTCTTCGGTCTGGTCGCGGTGTGCGGGACCGCGTACGTCCAGGCGCAGAGCATCCGGGCGCAGGTGTGGTGGTCGGCGGTGCCGATCGGCCTGCTCGCCGTCGCGATCCTGGTTGCAAACAACCTGCGCGACATCCCGACCGATGCCGCGGCCGGCAAGCGGACGCTCGCGGTGCGCATGGGCGATCTCCCCACCAGGAGGCTGTATCGCCTGCTCGTCGTCAGCGCGATGATCGTGCCGCTGGCCGGCGTCTCGTTGCAGGAGCTCCCGGTCGGCGCGCTGCTGTCGGTCACGGCGTCGTTGATCGTGGTCTCCGCGATGTCCTCGGTGGGCAAGGCGACCGGCGCGGAGCTCGTGAAGGTCCTGCAGACGACCGCGATCCTGCACGCGCAGTTCGGCCTGGCGCTGACGATCGGCCTATGGCTGAGCTGAGGCGCGTCCCGTTCCGCGTCGGTCTGCGCGTGGCGGTCGGCGAGGTCCGCGAGCGCACCGGCGAGATCGTGCAGGGCGAAGCCGGGTGGGGAGAGTACTCGCCATTGCCATCGTGGAGCGCGGAGGAGCGCGCGGCCGCCGAGCGCGCGGCGGTTGAAGCGGCGACCACCGAGTTCCCCCCCGCCGCGCGCGACTCCGTCGTGGTGAACGCGATGATCCCGCGCGTCGCCCCCGCCGAAGCGGCGCGCCTCGCGATCGCGTCGGGATGCGCCACGATCAAGATCAAGGTCGGCGATCCCGACGGACAGGCGCGCGTCGCCGCGGTGCGGGAGGCCTTGCCGCAGGTGAAGATCCGCCTCGATGTGAACGGCGCGTGGCATCCGATCGACGCCGGCATCGCGCTGTCGCAGATGCTCGCCTACGACATCGAGCTCGTCGAAGACCCCGTCGCGACGCTGGAGGATCTGGCCGTGCTGCGCAAGGGATCCACGATCCTGGTCGCGGCGGAGATGAGCGTGCGCACCCTCGACGACGCCCGTCGCCTACGCGCGCTGCGTGCGGCCGACGTGCTGGTGCTGAAGCCGCAGCGCCTCGGCGGCGTGCGGGCGGCGCTCATCGCCGCCGAGGAGGCCGGGATCCCCGCGATCGCATCCAGCGCGCTCGAGACCTCGGTCGGGTTGTCGGCCGTGCTCGCGCTCGCGGCCGCCCTGCCGGAGGTGGGGTTCGCGCACGGGATCGGGACCGCGCTGCTGCTGGAGCACGATCTGACCGATGATCCACTGATACCGATCGACGGCCGCCTGCGCGTGCGGCGCGCGGAGCCCCGCGCATGAACAACGGCGACATCGCGCTTGCCTGCACGCGGGTGTTCGTCGACGAGCTCACGCGCCAGGGGATCGATGCGGTGTGCATCTCGCCGGGCTCGCGCTCGACGCCGCTCGCGCTCGCCTTCGCTCGCGACGGGCGGTTCTCGGTGCACGTCCATCTCGACGAGCGTTCGTCGGCTTTCTTCGCGCTGGGACGCGCGAAGGCGACGGGCAAACCCACGGCGTTGGTGTGTACGAGCGGCACCGCGACGGCGAACTACCTGCCGGCGGTGGTCGAGGCGTCGCAGTCGCGCGTCCCGATGCTCGTGCTTACCGCGGACCGTCCCCCCGCATCGCGTGGCACCGGCGCGAATCAGACGATCGACCAGCGCGGGCTGTACGGGGTCTATGCGCGCAGCTTCGAGGAGGCGCCGATGCCGTCGCTCAAGGCGGGGGCTTCGCGCACCTGGCGCGCATTCGCTGCGCGCGCGGTGTCGGCCGCGCTGGGTGCGCCCGCGGGGCCGGCACACCTGAACCTCCCGTTCGACGAACCGTTGACACCCGACGACGAGCCGCCGGAGCTGCGCGACGCTCCGCACCCGCTGCTCGCCGAAGCACGTGTACCACGAACACGGCTCAGCGACGTGACCTGGCTCGCGCGCCTGATCGACGAACACCAGCGCGGGCTGATCCTGGCCGGCCCGATGGCCGAGCCTGCACCCGCGATCTGCGATCTCGCCGTCGCCGCAGGGTGGCCCCTGTTGGCCGAGCCCTTGTCGAACCTGCGGCTGCCGGGCCACGCCATGGCCTCGCCGCAGGCGGTGCTGTGGAACACGAGCTTCGTGGGAGCGCATCCGCCCGACGTCGTGCTGCAGTTCGGCGGCGCGCCGACCTCGCGCGGCGCGCTCGCGCTGGCGGCGAGCACCCCGCGGCTCGTCACCGTCGACGCAGACGGATGGGCCGCAGACCCGGCTCGACACGCGGAACGGATCGTGACGGCCGATGCGCAGTCCATCGCGACGGACGCGGTGTCACGACTCGCTGAGCACCCACCGACGTCGTGGCTGAAGGCGTGGAACGAAGCGGACCGGCGTGCCCGGCGCGCGCTGGACACCTTCCTCGACTCGGTGGACGTGGGGTTCGAGCCGCGGATCGCCCGCGACGTGGCGGCGTCGCTGCCCGACGGCGCGCAGCTGTTGATCGGGAACTCGACGCCAGTGCGAGACCTCGACGTGGCGATGGCCCCGCGGAACGGGTTGCGGGTGCTCGGCAACCGAGGCGCGAGCGGGATCGACGGTCTGGTGTCGACCGCGCTCGGCGCGGCCAGCGCCGGTGCGCCGACGACCGCGCTCATCGGGGACCTTTCGTTGCTCCACGACGTCGGCGCGCTGCTGTGGAGCGAGGAGTCGGGCGTCACCTTCGTGGTGGTGGACAACGGGGGCGGCGGCATCTTCGACCTGCTTCCGAGCGCAGTGCTTCCCGAGCACGAGGAGCTGTTCGTCACGCCGCACGCGAACAAGCTGTCGCGGATCCGCGGGATCGACCGCCGTGTGGTCGACCGGCGGAAGGCGCGCGAGCTGCGGGCGGCGATGCGGGAAGCGGTGATCGACGCGGTCGCCTCGAAGGGATGATGCCGCCCGGGTTCCATGCGGGATCGTGGGTTCAGATCCGCAAAGGAACCGCTCAGGCGTAGCCGAGCGCCTCGAGCATCGAGCGGAACTTCGCATCCGTTTCGGCCAGCTCGGATGCAGGATCGGAGTCCGCCACGATGCCCGCGCCGGCGAACAGCAGCGCGATGCGGCCCGCTACCTCCGCGCAGCGCAGCGCCACCGCCCATTCGCCGTCGCCGGCGGCGTCCACCCACCCGACGATCCCCGCGTACAGCGCCCGGTCGATCTGCTCGAGCTCGGCGATCGTGGCGCGCGCGAGCGACGTCGGCGTTCCGCAGACCGCCGGTGTGGGGTGCAGGCGCGCGCTGAGGCTCAATGCGTCGGGCGCAGGTGGATGCAGCGTGCCGGTAAAGGTGGTCGCGAGGTGGTGCACCTTGCTCGTCGAGACGACATGTGGCCCGACGACCTCCATCGTCTCGCACGCCGGGGCGAGCCGATCGCGGACCGCTTCGACGACCAGCCGGTGCTCGTGCAGGTCCTTGGTGCTCGCCAGCAGCGCGGCGGCGCTGCGCGCATCGTCGCCCCCGCGCGCGATCGTTCCCGCGAGCGGTTGCGAGCGGACCCTGGAGCCGCGCCGCTGCACCAGCAGCTCCGGCGAAGCGCCCAGGAACCCCTGCGCGCCGAAGACGTAGGCATCCGGCTCGCGGTCGCGTAGTCGGGCGATCAACGCGCGACGGTCGATCACGTGGGTCGCCTGTGCGACGAGCATCCGCGCGAGGACCACCTTCTGCAGCAGGCCTCCACGGATCAAGGTCCGCGCCTTATCGACCGCGTCGAGGTAGGCCGGCGCCTCGGGGACCGGCGTGATCCGCAGCGGCTCCTCGGCGCGCGCCTGGATCGGCGGCGGCTCGGGCAGCGGAGCGGGCTCCCCGATGTCGATGCGCCACGTCTCGCCGTTACGGCGGATGAGCGTCGTGCGAGGGATGACCAAGGTCGTCTGCGATGTCCCGTCGAAGGGCAGCGCGCCCAGCACCAGCGGCGGCGGTCCGTGCGGATCTGCCTCGACGCGGTCCAGGGCGGCGCGTGCCCGCTC